>CAVHUZ010000067.1:0-13197 GCA_963639545.1 Bacteroidaceae bacterium | reverse complement strand
ATTATATGTTGTATATGTTATGAAACGAAAACTCTTTTTATTTTTCTTCGGACTGTGGCTTCCTTTATGTGGCTTCGCTCAAAAAGTTTCAGGTATCGGATCGATGCCCATGATGCCAATATCAAAGAATGTGTATGATACGGCGCATGTCTTGGTCTATTATGAATTCGAGATGCTAAAGGATTCTCTCTCGCCTAAGAGCAATGTATTGGGGCAAACAATCTTAATGATAGGCGATATGTATTGCAGCTTTGATGATTATTTCCATTGGAAAAGTGATTCTTTGAATGATGCTTTTTGTAGAGAGAAACGTAGTTCAATGGAATATTTTACGCAAGGAATGGCTTTGGCTCGGGAGGAGAAGTGCCCTTATACGGTAATGAAAAGCAAAAATCTAGGACAAGCAACTGTTTTGTTGAAAGGCCTTCTGAGTTATCAGTACACGCAACTATTGCCCAATATTGCATGGAATCTAGAAGAAGGCGACTCTACTTTCCTCGGTATAAACTGTTCTAAAGCTACTTGCGAGTTTGGCGGACGCAAATGGACGGCATGGTATTCTGCCGATTATCCTATCTTTTATGGACCTTACCTTTTTGATGGCCTACCCGGATTGATCTTCCTTCTAGAAGAAGATAAAGGCAATTTTAAGTTTACCATGAATGGCTTGGTTAACGATTCGGTAGGAAAAGAGGTGTATCTGAGAAAACCGTCTAAGCTGTTGGAGACCACGCGCGAGAAGGCATTGGAAGCTTATCGCAATGAAAGAATAAACCCTACAACCGTAATGACGCAAGTCTATCATACCATTGTGCCTGATGGTAACTTAGCTGATTTTGCCAATAAGCCCTATAATCCTATCGAGAAGGAGTAATTTTTAGTCTAGTATAAGTCACCCATTCCATGAGCGGCGTTAACCGATAGGCTTTTAAGAAAAACTCTTCATTTATCACTCCGATATATCTTGATGGATTGCCAAAGCTCTAAGCATAAAAATAATTAAAAAGTTTTGGCAATCCACTCTTTTCAATTACATTTGCATCATCTATGGGTACACTATATCTTATTCCCACTCCTGTGGGCAATTTGGAAGACATGACCTACCGCGCAGTACGCCTCTTGCAAGAGGCCGACCTCGTGCTATGTGAAGATACGCGCACATCGGGCATCCTGTTGAAACATTTCAATATACAGAATCGCCTGATGGCCCACCACAAGTTTAATGAGCACGGTACCAGTGCACAGCTTGTGGAACGCCTCAAAGCCGGTGAGACCATCGCGCTCATCTCCGATGCTGGTACGCCAGGTATCAGCGATCCGGGGTTCTTCTTGGCACGTGAAGCTATTGCAGCAGGTGTGGTGGTGCAGACGTTGCCAGGTGCTACGGCCTTCGTTCCCGCCTTGGTATCCAGCGGCTTACCTTGTGATAGGTTTTGCTTCGAAGGATTCTTGCCGCCAAAGAAAGGCAGAGCCACATTGTTGCAATCCCTAGCCACCGAAACGCGCACGATGATCTTCTACGAGTCACCTTACCGCGTGCTGAAAACGCTAGAGCAGTTTGCTGAAGTCTTCGGCGCAGAGCGACAGGTGAGTTGCTGTCGAGAGATATCCAAGGTGCATGAAGAGAGCGTTCGTGGCACGTTGACAGAGGTGATAGCTCATTTTAAGGAGACCGCACCCAAAGGTGAGTTTGTCATCGTGGTAGAAGGGGCGCCTAAGGAGAAACAAGTGAAAGAAAAAAGATATCGCAGTAGGCTTCATGCCGAAGAAGATAATCAACATATAATAGACGAAAATTAAATCTTATCAATTATGAAGAAGTTAATCATTTTGGCTGCATGTGCATTGGCTATTGCGTCATGCCAGCAGCAAAAGAAACCAACCATTAATCCCGAACAGATTCAGAACGATTCTCTTAAGGCTATCATTGATGCTCGTGACAATGAAATCAACGATATGATGGGAACGCTCAATGATATCCAACAAGGTTTTGCTGAAATCAATGCGGCCGAAAATCGCGTCACCTTAAATAAGGATGGCGAGGGCGCTAACAGGTCGGGGCAGATCAAACAGGACATCCAGTTCATCGCACAACGCATGAAGGAGAACCGCGAACTGATCAAGAAGCTACAAGATCAGCTTAAGGAAACCGGTTTCAAGGGAGAGCAAATGCAGAAGACGCTGGCTCAGCTCACCAATCAGCTTGCTCAGAAAGACAAAGAACTACAGGCTTTGCGTGCTGAACTTGAATCTAAGAACATCCACATCAAGGAGCTAGATGAGACTATCACAGGTCTTAACTCAGATGTTGCATCACTGCAAACTGACAAGCAAAACTTGACCAATGATAAGAAAAATCTTCAGACAGAGAAGGCAAATCTGCAAGAAGAGAGTTCTAAGAAGACCGAAACTATCAATACACAAGACAAGCAACTCAACACTGCATGGTTTGTCTTCGGAACCAAGAAGGAACTCAAGAACCAGAAGATCCTCTCTGATGGCAAGGTGCTTCAGGGCGCATTCAATAAGAACTACTTCACCAAGATCGACATCCGTGAGTCTAAAGAAATCAAACTCTATTCGAAGAGTGCTAAGATTTTGACCTCACACCCATCTATGAGCTACAGTTTGGCTAAGGATGCCAATGGTCAGTATGTTCTGCGCATTACCGATCCACAAAACTTCTGGAGCACAAGCAAGTATCTAGTAGTACAGGTTAAGTAATTAAGACAATATCCAATAAGTGAAAAGTCTGAATCGTCAACGATGAGTTGATGGTTCAGACTTTTTTCTTTGTCCTTTCTTTCGCTTCCTTTGCGCAGCTTATTCGGTCTTTTCTTCCGTTTTAGGAGCTGGTAGAGCCTCGTGCTCGTGCTCCTTGGTGACATATCGTTGCCAGTACGCAATGATCAGTGTGGTAAGGGGTAGGGCGATGATAAGGCCGATGAAACCAAGTAGAGCGCCCCATACGGATAGCGATAACAACAGGATAGCAGGGTTCAGACCCATCGCTTTGCCCATAATCTTCGGTGTCACCACCATATCCGTGATGATCTGCACAATGATGAAAACGGCTACCGCAGAGAGGAAAATCACCCAAAAGTTTTGCCCCGTGTCTGCAGCTTTCAGCACCGCAAGCAGAGCCGTAGGTATCAGTGCAAACGTGTGCAGATACGGCACTAGATCCATGATACCTATTAAGATTCCCAAACCGATAGCCATAGGGAACCCGATAATCGTAAATCCGATGCAGAACATGATACCCATACACAGAGCTACAAGACCTTGCCCGCGGATATAATTGTTGAGCTCGCGCTCTACATCACCAGCTAACTCGTGCCAAAATGGGCGATGCTTCTTAGGGAAAATCTTGATCCAGTTGTTCGTCAGCGTCTCATAGTCCATCAAGATGAAGAACATATACAGCAAGGTGATACAGCTCGCTACCACGCTGATGATGACGTTGGCCGTCTGACCTAGGAGGTTGAACAGCTTAGGCATGGTGCTCTTCAGCGTGTCACTGAAGTCTTTGCTCTTAAAGAATCGCTCTAGCATCGCCTGATTTTCTATCGCCCAATTCTTCAGATACGCCGTGATGTCATTGGTATGTGTGGTCTTATGCAGATAGCTACCCACGATATTACCTAGTTTGTCAAACTGATCTATCATCGGAGGGATGATCAGATAGAGGATTCCGCCTAGCACCACAATGACCACAAGCAATGTGACCACGATGCTTAACGCCCTTCCCGGTACGTGAAGCTTGTATTGAACAAATTTCACAATCGGGTAAAGCAGATAAGCTAAGAACCATGCTATCACGAAAGGTAACAACACACTGCTTAGCTCCCTTGTGACTACAAAGACGGCAATGACAAGCAAGGCAGTGATAAGACCTCTGATAAAGCGGTCAAAGGTGATTTGTTTCGTCATACGCTTTATATGTTTCTATTCTTTATTTTCAGTGCTATCCATCGTCGCTCTTCGGTAACACTCTCTGCAAAGGGGCTCATATTCAGCTTGTTCGCCGAGCATGACCCTACTCTCATTGTGCACCAACCTATGGCTAACGTATGCCAAAGCACCACATTTCACACAGATGGCATGCACCTTTGTGACCTCATCAGCAATGGCGCATAGTGCTGGGATAGGACCGAAGGGCACTCCCTTAAAGTCCATATCTAGTCCGGCAATGACCACACGAATACCGTTGTTAGCCAAGTGGTTACATACGCTTACCAAACCATCGTCAAGAAACTGTGCTTCATCTATCCCCACAACATCTATATCTGATGACATCAGCAGGATATTGCCCGATGACTCGATGGGGGTGGACCTGATAGAGTTCTGATCATGGCTCACTACGTTCTCTTCTGAATAACGTGTGTCGATACATGGCTTGAAGATTTCCACCTTTTGTTTGGCAAATACAGCTCGCTTCAAACGGCGAATCAGCTCTTCGGTCTTTCCAGAAAACATACTGCCGCAGATCACTTCTATACGTCCGCGGCGTCGTTGCTCTCCATTCTTGCAGTCTTTTGCGTTCATTCGATCTTGTTTATGTTTCTACAAAGTTAATGCAAACGCTTAAAATACCAAAGCGTTTTACATTATTTGTCATTCCCCCTTTTCATCTCCTTGCAGCTATCTCACTATCTCTTATCGCATCTCTCGCGTTATGCCCTGATTCGTTCTGTCTCGTCTTATGTTCTTCTTTATAATCTGCGTCAGCCTCTTCCAAAACCAGAATTAATTTAATTTTCATTCAAAAATAAATTAATTCTCTTCTGAAAATAATTTGTTTTTCAGTTTAGAACGATTCCAGGTGAATTGTCTTTGATCCTCTATTGTTTTACAAAATGAAAGCTCCTAGAAGGGTATAGCAGACCATAATAAGCCATACACATATATAATAATGTACGCGCGTACCTTTTATTATTATATATACCTTATCGGTCTATCGGTTATTGCATGCTTTAAAATTAACCCGCTCATAATTCGCGAATTTGAAATCGATTGGGTAATTGGTCGTGAATTTGCAAATTTTGGCCAAATAGAAAAATGTATTTTTTATGCGTCAGATATGCTCTATAATGTTTACCATACGCTTTCAAAATGTTAACAAGAATAGGCTTAAAGGTCGAAAACAATGTTTTTTTAAATGATTGACTAAATTTTTTATTAAATATGTTGATTATTTAAGAAAATAAATGTATTTTTGCAGTTGTATATCAAAAGTGATTTAAAGTAATAATTTTAATATAAGAGGTTTTATGGGAAAAAGACTAGGCTTGGTTTTGGCCTTGATGCTATTCTCGTTTGGGGTAGCTTTGGCTCAAACCACAGTGTCCGGAACTGTCATCGGAGATGACGGTGAACCTGCTATTGGTGCAACCGTGATGGTTAAAGGCACCACTGTAGGTACAGCCACAGACATTGACGGTAAATTCAGTTTTAGTACTAATGTATCTAACCCTCAGTTGGTCGTTTCTTACGTAGGTATGAAAACGAAAACCGTAAAAGGTGGTCAAAACTTAAAAATTACGCTCGAACCCGATCAAGATTCTCACCAATTGGGCGAAGTTGTGGTTACTGGTATGCAGAAGACCGATAAGCGATTGTTTACCGGTGCTACCACAAAGGTGAGTGCAGAAGACGCAAAGCTTGATGGTGTGGCCGATGTATCGCGTGCGTTGGAAGGACGTGCAGCCGGTGTATCGGTTGAAAACGTGTCTGGTACTTTCGGTACTGCTCCTAAGATTCGCGTTCGTGGTGCTACCTCTATCTACGGTAGCTCAAGCCCATTGTGGGTTGTTGACGGTGTGATCATGGAAGATGCAGTGAACGTAAGTTCTGATGACTTGTCTTCAGGTGACGCTACAACGCTGATTTCCAATGCTATCGCAGGTCTTAACGCAGACGATATCGAGAGCTTCCAGGTGTTGAAGGATGGTAGTGCTACCTCTATCTATGGTGCTCGCGCTATGGCTGGTGTGGTAGTTATCACTACAAAGAAAGGTCGCGCAGGACACAGCGCAATCAACTATACTGGTGAGTTTACCTATCGTTTGAAGCCAAGCTATACCAACTATAACATCTGTAACTCTCAGGAACAGATGGGTATATATAAGGAAATGGCTTCTAAGGGTTGGCTAGAGTTCTCTTCTTTGGCTAACAGTAGCTCAAGCGGTGTTTACGGAAAGATGTACAACTTGATCTCTCAGTACAACACATCTAACGGATCATTCGGTTTGCCATATACAGATGCAGCCATGAACCAATATCTTCAAGCTGCTGAGATGCGCAATACCAACTGGTTCGACCTTTTGTTCAAGAACTCTATCATGCAGAACCATGCTGTTAGCATCTCTGCGGGTACCGATAAGGCAAGTCTATATGCTTCATTGTCAGCACTCTATGATCCAGGATGGACTCCTGATAGCCGTGTGCAGCGTTACACCGCTAACGTTAATGCAAGCTACAATCTGTCTAAGAACTTGACAGTTACTCTGCGTACCAACGGTAACTTCCGTAAGCAGAAAGCTCCTGGAACCTTGAACCGTTCTACTGACGTGGTTTCTGGATCTGTTTCTCGTAGCTTCGACATCAACCCATATAGCTACTGTTTGAACACTTCTCGTGCACTTGATCCAACAGCTACTTACACTCGTAACTACGCTGCGTTCAATATCTTCGATGAGTTGGACAACAACTACATCGACTTGACCGTACAGGATATGAAGTTCCAAGGCGAGTTGAACTGGAAACCTCTCCGTGGCTTGGAAATCAACGGTTTGATGTCATATCGTGTTCAACAAAGTAAGAATGAGCACATGATCCTCAACAAGTCAAACATGGCAGAGGCTTATCGTGCTGGTGTAGATGATCCTAACATCATGTACAACAACTCTTACTTGTACACTGACCCTGATCAGCCAAACTCATTGCCATTCTCTGTAATGCCAGTTGGTGGTATCTATATCGGTACCAACTACACTCTGAATCAGCTCGATACACGTTTGACCGCACAGTACAATCATGTATGGAACGACGTTCACATCATTAACCTCTTCGGTGGTATGGAAGCTGACCGCATCGTACAGGATCAGAACACTCATACCGATTATGGTGTAGACTATGATAATGGTCGTCAGATTATTCCTAACTATTACTTGCAGAAGCAAGCTGAGGAAGAGGGTACTACCTTAGCTTCTTTCACCAAGGCTTGGACCAACCGTATGGCTTACTTCGGTAACGCAACTTATTCTTATGCCGGCCGTTACACCTTGTCAGGTACACTCCGCTATGAGGGTAGCAACCGTTTGGGTAAGAAGCATAGCAGCCGTTGGTTGCCTACATGGAACGTCAGTGCAGCTTGGACCGCAGATCAGGAAGAATGGTTCCGCAAGTGGGCTCAAAATCATAACGAATGGCTCAGCGCCGCAAAACTTCGTTTGAGCTACTCTCTTACTGCTGATAGCCCTGATGGAACAGCTACTAACGCTACCGCTATCTTCTATTCAACCCAGCCTTGGCGTCCAACATCTGACCAGCGTGAGACCGCTATCACCTTGTCACAGCTTGGAAACTCTGAGCTCACTTATGAAAAGAAGAAGGAGTTCAACCTTGGTGTTGACCTCGGTTTCATCCAGAACCGCATCAACCTTTCAGCCGATTTCTACTGGCGTGACAACTATGACTTGATGGGATACACCCAGACTCAAGGTGCTGGTGGTGAGCTCACTAAGCTTGCTAACGTTGCATCTATGCGCTCTCATGGTGCTGAGTTTACCTTGTCTACACATAACATCGCTTCAAAGGAATGGAATTGGACCACTGACTTGACTTTTGCTTATAGCAAGACCACCATTACCGACCTTCAGAGTCGTTCTAATATGATTTCGCTCTGTCAGCAGGGTGGTGCCGCTCGTCAAGGTTATCCACACCGTGCGTTGTTCTCTATCCCATTCGTAGGATTGAATGACCGTGGTATCCCTATGTTTATCAATGAGAATGGTGAAGTTACCACTACTGATATTTACTTCCAAGAGTATGAGAAACTTGGCTTCCTCAAGTATGAAGGTCCAGTTGATCCTACCATTACTGGTGGTTTGAACAACACCGTGAAGTGGAAGAACTGGCGTCTGAACGTCTTCATCACTTACAACTTCGGTAACGTGGTACGTCTTGACCCTGTATTCTCTTCTTCTTACTCAGATATGTCGGCTATGCCTAAGGAGTTCAAGAACCGTTGGGTAATGCCTGGAGATGAGAATGTTACCAGCATTCCAGCTATTGCCAGCACACGTCAGTACAAGGATATCTCTAACCTCTCGTATGCTTACAATGCTTACAACTATTCTACAGCTCGTGTAGCCAAAGGTGACTTCATCCGTATGAAGGATATCAGTCTCACCTACGACTTCTCACCAAGTCTGATTAAGCATCTCGGCCTTAACACCGCTTCTCTCAAGCTTGACGCAACCAACCTCTTCTTGATCTACTCTGACAAGAAGCTGAATGGTCAGGATCCTGAGTTCGTTAACTCTGGTGGTGTGGCTTCGCCTATGTCAAAGCAGTTTACTCTAACTGTACGCCTTGGTTTGTAATATAATAATGTAATAGACATATCACAATGAAACTACATAAGATTTTAACTTTTACTGTTTGCGCAGCCACGTTAGCGTTCACATCTTGCGTTGACCTTGACCAGCAACCTGACGAACGTGTCAATATCAATACGGACGAGCAGGTATCTAAATTGCTCGTTACTGGCTACCCAAATGCTAACTATTCATTGCTAGGTGAGTTGTCTAGTGATAACTACGAAGACAACAACGCTCCTCATGAGGTGATGTCTGGTTCTGGTACCACATACGCCAACCTCAATCCTTATTCTAAGATGGATGACGAGGTGTTCGCTTTCGAGCAGGTGAAATCATCTACCAGCGCTGACTCTCCTTCTGATGTTTGGGCTTCGTTCTATAGCGCTATTGCTACCGCTAACCACGCATTGGAAGCTGTGTACCGCCTTGAGGATGAAGCTAAAGCAAAAGGTGAAGAACCTTCAGCTCGCTTGGAAGCTGCTAAGGGTGAGGCGCTCCTTATCCGTGCATATAGCCACTTCATCTTGGTCAACCTTTTCTCTCAGGCTTACAAGGATTCAGTAGCTAGTAAGAGCGATATAGGTGTACCTTATGTAACCGAACCTGAAACTACTGTTCATGTAGATTATGATCGTTCTAACGTAGCTGAGGTATACAAGAAGATTGAGGCTGACCTTGTTGAAGGTCTTCCTTTGATCAACGATGCTTATTATAGCAAACCAAAGTGGCACTTTAATAAGAATGCTGCTTACGCTTTCGCAGCTCGTTTCTACCTCTTCAAGCGTGATTATGACAAAGTAATCTACTATGCTGATCAGGTTCTCGGTACTGATCGTAGCACTTTGTCAAGCACTCTTGCTCAGTATGACAAGTTCCAGGGTAAGACCTATCTTTCTGATTTTGCTACTGCATGGCAGGATGCTAGCGACCAGAACAACTTGATGTTGATCTCTACTTACTCACAGTGGGACCGTCACAACGCTTATGGTTGCCGCTATGGTATCGTAGGTCGTGCAATGAAGGAAACGGTTTATCGTACCGGTCCTACATGGAACTGGACTATCATGCCTTGCTTCAACGTCGGAGGATTCTATGTAAACGGTTCTATCGATTACGGTTTGTTCCCATTGAAGATCTGGGAGCAGTTTGAGTACACCGATAAGGTGTCAGGTATTGGTTACCTGCACATTATCCGCCGCGAGTTCACTCGTTCTGAGCTTGTTCTCGAGCGTGTAGAGGCTGAGCTCCTTTCTAAGACTCAACGCAACATCGCAAATGCTGCTGCTGACCTCTGTGCATACGAGGCAAGCCGTCAGACATTTGATGAGACCAATAAGACTTACTATGTAGGATCATCTAAGAATCCTAACCTCTGGGCGTTGACCGACTCTATCATCCGTAACTATTACACTTATAAAGAGGGTAAGACTCGTCAGAATCCTGGCGTAGTTGAAAGCTGGAGCTTCACACAGAACATGAGTTCTGACTTCGTAGTGCCTGAAGAGGTTTATCCATACATGAACTGTTTGATGGACTTCCGCCGTTATGAGACGCTTTGCGAAGGACGTCGTTTCTTCGATCTCAAGCGCTTCGGTATCGAGTATAGCCACACCATCGGTCGTAACTCTAATGTTGTCACTCTGAAGTGGAACGATCCTCGTCGTGCTATTGAGATTCCTATCGAGGCTGAAGCTGCCGGTTTGGAGACATCTCGCCCAGCTGATCTCAATTCAACTAATATCACTGAGTTCAGAAGTAAGTTTAACGCAAAGTACAATACTTGTACCAAATAATAAGACATTCACGTTATGTATAAAGATATTAAATTGTTCTTTTTAGGAGTATTAGGTCTTGTATCTCTTTGCATGACTTCTTGCTCTGATGATGATCTTGGTGCGTCTATCTTTGATAACACGCAGTCTAGTTTGGACCGAAGCCTAGCTACGTTCCCATTGGATACGTTCTTGTTGAAAAATTATCAAGAGCCTTACAACTTGAAGTTCATCTATAAGCTACAAGATATCAGCTCTGATATGAACAAGAACCTTACTCCTGCCGACTATAATAAGGCTTGTGAGCTAGCTGTGCTATGTAAGTATTTCTGGTTTGACGCATATAAGGAAAGTGTCAGTGAAACCTTCCTTAAGATGTATAGCCCACGTATCATCCACGTTGTAGGTTCAGCAAACATCAACGCTTCATCTGGTAGTGAGGTGATGGGTTCTTCTGAAGGTGGTAAGAAGGTGACCTTGTACAAGGTTAACCAGCTCGACTACACCGATATCGACAAGTTGAACGATTTGTTCTATGAGACTTTGCACCATGAGTTTGCACATATTCTCAACCAGAACTACGAGCGTCCTACTGATTTCGCTACGTTCTCTACAGGTCGTTACAACTCAGCTGACTGGCAGACCACACCTGACTCGTTGGTATTGTCAAGTGGTTTCATCACTCCGTATGCTTATTCTCAAGCACGTGAGGACTGGGCTGAGATCATCGCTAAGTACATCACTACTGACGTTGATACTTGGAATGGCATGATTCATTCTGCATCTTTCGGCTGGGAAACAGCTATGGTTGATGCCGTTAAGTTTAATGCTTTGGTTAAGGGTGGTAATTACACTCCTGACTCAAGCAAGCCAGATAGCGTCATCCATTATGCTTCTAATCCTAACCTCGACTCTATCGGTTATCAAACTTACAACTACAATAGTTATGTAAGACAAGGTAATACTTATGTTACCTATCAAGTAGTACGTAAGGTAATCGACCGTGACTCTCTCGATAACCCTCGCGATCACAAGATTGTCTATGAAGATAACGATGGTATCGATGGCCGTCAGGTTATCCTTGACAAGCTAGATATGGCTCGCAAATGGTTGAAGGAAAACTTTGGTATGGATATTGACAAGGTGCGTATGAACGTTTTGCGTCGTGAGTACCTTACAGACGAGCAGGGTAACTTCGTTCGCGATGCCAATGGTAAGTTGGTTAACAAGTTGACTCAACCATCTGACACAGATCCATCAAAGACTTTAATGGAAACCTTGTTGGAACAGATATCGCAGTATAAAGCATTACAAACTAACTAATCGTGAATACAATTATGAATAAGATATTTTTAGCAATCGCTTTTCTTGGAACCGTTCTTGCATTCACAGGTTGTAAGAACGAGGAAGACGATTTGTTTGATCAGTCGGCTTCTGAGCGTCTCGAAGCTGCAAAGAAGACTTATGCAGATCGTTTGACTTCTGCTGAGAAGGGATGGATCATCGAGTATTATCCTACAACGGGTACTTCTGGTTTCACTGGGCAAAGCTATTTGCTCCTTGCTGACTTCAATAAGGATAAGACAGTAAAGGTTGCTGTAAACGATACTATCTCTGAGTTCAAGTACAAAGAGTCTACTTCTGATTGGGACATCATTGATGACCTCGGTCCAGTATTGTCTTTCAGCTCTTACAATGAGATTCTTCACTTGTTCTGCTCTCCATCTACCGATGGTCTTCCATCGGGCATCGCAGAATCCGTAAGCTCTGGTACTGGTCTTGAAGGCGACTATGAGTTTGTGATTGACAGTATTCCTGAGAATGCACAATTCGCAAAGATCTCTGGTAAGAAGCGTGGTACATCTATCCGCATGATTCGTTATGATGATAGCATGTCTTATGAAGCTTACCTTGATTCTATCAATGCTTTCACCAAGCGAATCTTCAATGCCAACTCACCAAGCCCTGTTTCTTTGAACCTTGGCGACTCTACCTTGATTATCGTTGGCGCTAGCAATGGTACACCTAACATTTATCCAGCTGTTAATGGTGACGCTATCGTTGATAAGCACAATTGTCCTTTTGTAATCTCTCGTTACAATGGCAATTACTATTTCCGCTTCAAGGAGCCTTTCAATGCACCTAACGGTACCACTGTTCAGGAGTTTGTATACGACAATGCTAATGATAAGTTTGTCTCACTCGACAATAGCGCATACGAGATTGCTGGTTATGAACCTGCCAATTTCACAGTTTATGCAATCAACGCTAACCACGCATTCAAGTTCACTACTTCGGGTAGCAAGCGCAATCAGTACTCTACATCATTCTTGACAGAGTATAATAAGGTAAAGAACTCTTTCACTAAGACCAAGGAAACAGACAATGACGATCTGAAACTCACGCTTCAGAACCTGGTTCTTACTAAGAAAGATAGCACCGATTACGTGTTCCGTTTCGACTATAAGCAGTCTGGTCTCGGTGTTGCAGGTGCAGGCTTTAAGTTTAATGTAGAGGCTTCAGAAGATGGAAGCACGGTTAAGTTCACTTACCTAGAGCCAATGACAGATGGTGATTGGCGTGGTGATTTGATCTTGAACGATTATGCTCCCGCTTTGAAAGATTTCTTGCCCTTACTCTCTCGTAGTTACAAGGTAACATCTGTCAATGGTAAGTTCGACCAAACAAAGTTGATCTTTACCGCTGTTGATGATCCCGACTTCTGGTTCGAGATGACATACAACAATTCTAACTCAGTCAATTAATACATTCGTTTTAATTATTAATAATTACAAAGATGAACAAATCATTACTAACAA
>CAVHUZ010000066.1:0-13385 GCA_963639545.1 Bacteroidaceae bacterium | reverse complement strand
ATGGAAGAAGTACAACTGATTTTACCAACATTTAAAGAATATCTTGAAAAGGAAATAGGAAGGAGCATACCAATAAATGTTAAACCGCTAATCTTTTAAACACTAAAGGGGAAGTAAATGGGCCAATCTTATTAACTTTGTAATCATAATGAGAAAGATTGGATTTAAGATTACAAAGCGTATATATATCAAAGGGTTCTTTGCGGCAGTGCTGGTATTAGCATTGATACGTGTTATCTTTCCTGGTATCGCAGGAGGAAGATACTCAGACCAAAACGACGATGGCAAAGCATTAGCGAAAGGGACAGCAAGCGACACGTTAAGTGATAGCGACATAAGAAAAGACTCGGCACGCATCGTTGCTATGTCGGACATTGCTGCACAACAATTATCGGTCTTTTACAACGAGAACGGTATAGAGAAGAAGAACAGAGTGCGGGGTGTGAGAGACTATGACGAGAGCTTTCCCGACTCCAACGATGTACAACTGCGAGCCGCTTACAGCCTAGGTGTGCCTCCTGTGGCCAATCGTGCCGAAGCTGAACGAAGACTAAAGGAGCTGGTATTCGTTGGAAGCAATCCCTACTATGATGTGCGCAAGCTCAATAGCAGCATTCCTTATCTTGTGCCTCGTGCTGCCGTTCTGCTTCAAGATATAGCCTGCAACTTCATGGATAGTTTGCAGACGAAGAATATTCCTCTTAGTAAGATTATCATCTCGAGCGTCTTACGTACGCGAGAAGACGTGGACAATCTAAGAAAGCGCAATCATAATGCAACAGAGAATAGTTGTCATCTCTATGGGACAACGTTTGACATTGCTTACAACCATTATGAGCCTATCACACGTGAAGTGAGAAACGACACCTTAAAGTGGGTGCTAAGTGAAGTGCTCAATGACCTACGTAGGAACGGACGATGCTATGTGAAGCACGAGAAGCGCCAAGGATGTTTTCATATAACTACAAGATAAGATGACCGCAAGCCGTTTTGCTCTCCTTCGCAGGTTATCAGATAGGCAAAGGCAGATCCTCGCCTTAGCCATCCCATCGATCATCAGCAACATCACCATCCCATTGCTAGGACTGGTGGATCTATCTATCATCGGGCACATTGGCAACGAGACATATATCAGTGCGATAGCCGTTGGTTCGATGATCTTCAATGTTATCTATTGGTTGATGGGTTTCTTGCGTATGGGAACAAGCGGACTGACCGCCCAATCGGTGGGACGACAAGACGCAGCCGAATGCGCTTATGTGCTGACGCGAGCATTAATGATTAGTATTCTGCTAAGCGGAGCGTTCTTGATATTATCCCCATTGCTTTATCCGCTACTGCTCAACATCCTCAACACGCCCTCTGATGCAAGAGAACACGTATGGCGGTATTTCCACATCGTGATGTGGGGAGCCCCCGCAATGCTTTCCATCTATAGCCTGACAGGTTGGTTTATTGGGATGCAAGACACCAAGACGCCCATGTATGTGGCCATCATACAGAACATTACCAACATCATCTTCTCGCTGTTCTTTGTCTTTGTATGCCATTGGCAGATAGCTGGTGTAGCCGCTGGAACGTTGATAGCACAATGGGTAGGGCTTATTATCGGCCTATATATGGCAGATAGATTGCTTCGCAAATCGTTTGTACAATCATCGATAATCCTGTTGATAAAGGCTGTGAAGCATCGATATAGAGATGTGTTCGACAAAAGCAAGTTTCGCATCTTCTTCTCTGTCAATCGCGATATCTTCTTACGCACCCTCTGTCTTGTATTAGTCAATGCCGCCTACACCTCGTTCAGTGGCAGACAAGGAGCCGTGATACTTTCAGCCAACACCTTACTGCTGACGTTCTTTACGTTTTTCTCATACGTAATGGATGGCTTCGCCTATGCGGGTGAAGCCTTATGCGGAAAGAGCTATGGTGCCAATGATGGTAAAGCCTTTTGTGATTACGTCCGTCAGTTGTTACGCTTTGGCGTATGGATGGTGGTGATGTTTACCTTGGTGTATGCGTTGCTTGGCAATGACATCATCCGACTGATGTGTAATGATGCCGGGGTAATAGATACAACCTCACGCTATATGACTTGGGCAGTGCTGATACCAGTTTGTTCCTTTGTCGCCTTTGTGTTTGATGGGGTGTTTATCGGGATTGTTGCCACACGGTATATGTTGCTATCCACGTTTGTTGCCGCAATCGTCTTCTTTGTGTCTTATGCGATATGCAACACTTTTCTGAACTGGGGCAATCATTCTATATGGTTAGCGTTCTTGCTGTATCTGCTTAGTCGCAGCGTCATTCTTCACGTGATTTATTATACATCTATGAAAGGCCATCCTTAGAGTCGGCTATTACGTTTACGTATTCGTATTCGAAATTAGGCGTAAACGTATCTTTGCCGATAAGTTGGAGAATCTCTTCGGCAGAGAAGAAACGCCCACCATCAAGCTCGGTCTTGCTGGGACTGATCTCGCCATCGTATACCGTACGGAACACATAGATCAGTTCGCGCTCTTGCTTACTTTCATAGGCATACTTACAAATCAGCTCGGGAGTGAACTGCTTAATGCCCAATTCCTCTTCTACCTCACGTTGTAATGCTTCGTTGATAGACTCTCCATAACCGATATGTCCACCCGTTGCGGTATCCCAACGGTCAGGTTGGATGAACTTCCAATGCGGACGATGCTGCAAGAAGAGTTCACCTTTAGAATTGAACACATGAAGATGAACCACAGGATGAAGAATCTTGCTACCATCGTGCGCTTTGCCACGCGTCATCTTTCCAATAACGTTGCCTTGCTCATCAACCATTGGGAGCAGTTCGTCATTGGGTTCGCTAAATGTTTCTTGTTGCGTAAAATCAGTCATAACAGCAAATGAAGATTACAATCGGCAGATGTAAACAAAGTCGTTAGGGAACGCTTCTTCTATCCCAACGGGCTTGCGACCGAAGATCCCGAACATCGCACTACCGCTACCTGACATCTGTGCGTAGCGAGCGCCCAATCTATAAAGATCCTCTTTGATCTGCTTTAATATAGGATGCTTGGCAAAGACAGGCACCTCGAAGTCGTTGGTCAACTCGTCTTTCCAGGTATCAATAGGTTGCTTAACAATCTGTCGCACGCTCTTGGCGGGCTTGAGAGGAAGAATCTGAGCGTACGCTTCTGCTGTAGACACAGCCACATCAGGTTTAACAATCACCACATAATAGCCGTTAAGATTCTCGTTGTCGCTCTTGAAGGGCGTTAACACCTCGCCTATACCTGTAGCATAAGAGATCTCGTTGGTGATAAAGAAGGGACAGTCGGCTCCGAGCTTGGCTGCATAATCACGCATTTGGCTCACGTCAAGGTTGAGTTCAAACTTACGATTGAGCAGACATATCATATTGGCAGCATCAGACGAGCCACCTCCTAAGCCTGCCTGCATAGGAATGCGCTTGTGCAGATGAATATGGAGATGAGGCAACGCATAGTCTTTAGCCAAGAGATTGTAAGCTTTTACAACCAAGTTGCTCTGAGGATCATCGTTCATTGGCGTTCCTGTAACCATCAAGTCGCATGCCGTAGCTGATGGATATTCGGGGTGCATCGGGTTTATTTCTAGAGCATCGCACAATGGAATGGGGTAGAATACGGTTTCGATATCGTGATAACCATTAGGTCTTAGACCTACGACATTAAGGCCTAAGTTGATCTTGCAACATGGGAATGTAATCATAACTTAAAAACTTTGGTAAAATACAATCTTCGCATGAATGCGTACAAAGGTACTATATTCAATGCGTTTAGGCAACTGTTTTTACTTGAAATCGTTGCGGAGTTGGGTGTATTGAATCGTTCTACCTTTGGTTGATAGGGACAACGTATAACTAAAGGTTTTATCTTTTCGCTTATAACTATATGTTCCGTCCTTGATTGTCCAACAAGTATCGCGTCTTGCCAAGGTGTCGATTCGGTAGAAAAACTCCTTTGGGGCAATCGTATCCATAGCAAGGATTGCTGTGAAATTGCCACTAGCAATGGTTTCTTCAGAAGCAGCAATGCTTATAGAGTCGGGCACGATGGTTGTTTCCTTTAGGATCTTGTACTTTGGGAAGGTGACACCAGTCAAGCTACGCAGATTCACGGGGCATGTGCTGTCGTTAAGAAGTGGTGCAAATTGGCTTTGTGGCACGGTGTCCTTGTCTGATGGAGAGAATACCGTAGCTCGCTTACAAGCTGCCATTGCCGCCAAGACTATTACTATTATATAAGGTGTAAGAAGTTTCATATTGATTACTTTTTATGTTTGTTGAGTTCATTAAGTCTATTGGTAGCTTCCGTATGATGCGGACAAAGCTCCAAAGCCTTTTCATAATTGCGTATAGCAGCATCTGTCATCTGTTCATGTTCACATTCCTTTCCCATAATGACATACTCGGTTGCCAATCGGTTGAGATAGTCGGTGGTTTGTCGGAGCTGCTCTCGCAGTTGGATATTCTCTGCCTTTAAAGCATTGAAATGGTTGAGTTTCATCCTTATAAACCTTTTCACCTCGGGCTTTTCAATGTCGTATCGTAGATGAATGGCCACAAAAAAATGTTGGATGAACGCATCAAACTGACATTGGTTAAAGGCTTCTATGGCTTGCGCATATTCCTTATCGGCTTGCGATTGCTGCAATGCAACGTTGATCAGATTGTTGTCATTGAAGTGTTTGGCAAACTGCACCACTTCGTTCTTAACAAAGATCTCACGAGGCTTGATGGGTTGCACCAACCTTATACCTTCTAACGATGTGCATCGGGAAAGCGCCACGTAGGTTTGACCGCCCGCAAAGACACCACCCGTAAAATCAATAGACACATTGTTAAAGGTAAGGCCTTGACTTTTATGTATGGTGATGGCCCAAGCTAGTTTTACAGGAAACTGCTGATAGGTGCCGATAATTTCCTCTTCAATCTTGTTTTCCTTCTCATTATAATGATACCTTGTGTTCTCCCATTGCTCTTTCTCCACTTGTAGTTCAGCACCTTCATCGGTTTGGATGTATAATCGTTCCTCTTCCTCGTCAATACCAATGACTCTACCAAGCGTGCCGTTGACCCATAGGTGGTTGACATGATTCTTAATGAACATCACGTGCGCACCCACTTTCAGAGCAAGCTCTTGCGGAGTGGGGAGAGAACTTTGCGGAAAGTCACCTTCCACTAACCCATAGAAGGTTGTTGGGTTGCCGGGGAGCTTGTCCAGCTCTTGTGCATTGATCCAATCCACCTGATCACGTCGCGTTGATAATGTGATGGTAAGCGATTGGTCTTGCTCGTCTTCTGACTTTGCTTCCTGATTACTCCCGGCGTTTTCTCCTTGTGCTTGCTCGGGTATCACTCGGGTATTAAGTTTAAGGAGGTCATGTGAGCTGACGTTATTGGTTCGGATTCGGTCCAAGATGGTAATGAACGTTGGGTCTACCTGCCTATAAACCTTTTTGAGTTCGATGCTTACAAGTGAATAGGTTTGAAACACGCGTGCACCAAAGAAATAATTGCTAGTATAAAAAGGCTGCAACAGTTTTCGATCGTCATCTTTCAGTACAGGCTCCAACTGATATACATCTCCGACGAACAACATCTGTTTGCCACCGAAAGGCTCTTTCATACGATGGGTGTATATCCGCAAGACCTTATCCACGAAATCGATAATGTCGGCTCTAACCATCGAAATCTCATCGATGATAATCAGTTCTACCTCGCGTAAGAGCTTACACTTTTCGCTATTATACTTCAGTTCCTTCCTGATATTCCTCACCGAATAACGAGAGTCATTAGGAAGAAGAGGGTAGAAGGGTAGTTTGAAGAAAGAATGAAGCGTTACACCACCTACATTAATAGCTGCAATACCCGTAGGTGCCAGTATGACATGCTTCTTCTTTATTGTTTGAGCGACATACTTCAAGAAGGTCGACTTACCCGTTCCCGCCTTTCCAGTAAGAAAGATGGAATGATTGGTATATTGGATAACCTGCAAGGCCTGTTGCCATTCTTTGTTATTGAGGTCTAGCTGGGTTGTGTTGGTATTGTCGGCCATACTTTAAGAGCACATCCAACTATAGTTGCCGTGTAGGATGTTGGGAACACGATTAGTCCGACTATAGTTGGATGATATTCAGATTATAATTCTATATTATCTTTGTTTCGACGCGATGGAGTGGCATTTGACTGATTATTGTCTTCGTGTGTCGCCTCTCTATCCGTGTTAGAAGGCTCCATTGGATCATTTCCTTGCAACTCGTCATCCTCTTCAGACTCGTCATCAAAGTAATAATGTCTTCTATGACTCTGATAGATAGTGTCCACTTCTTGGGTATGAACCACCCGCTGTTGACATTGATACATCGTAGGCTCTATCTCGTCTCTATCTGCTGGTGGCCATTTGCCTTTATACTTGTTGTGGAAATACGAATTGTTCATCAAAGCCTTGATAAATTCGCCAACAACAGGTAACGCCGTGCGTGACCCTTGTCCTAATGCTCCTGTCCTGAAGTGGATGCATCGATATTCGCCTCCGACCCAGCTGCCAACTACTAGATTCGGGCTCACAGCCATGAACCATGCATCGGAATGGTTGTTAGATGTTCCAGTCTTTCCGCCCCATTCCGTATCATTGGTAATGTAAGCGTTAATAGGCATACTAGTACCATGCGGTTCGGTATGACCAGCCTTAAGCATCTGTTGCATGAGGAAAGCAGTCTTATATGGTATAGCTTGTGTCTGGTCATCAGGTGCCGTATAAACCTCATTGCCATCGTGATCAAGAATCTTAGTCACGAGGACAGGACTATGACGCTTACCATCATTAGCAATGGTGCTATACGCATTGACCATCTCAAGCAAGTTGACGTCACTTGATCCCAAAGCCAATGATGGTTCGTTCTCCAACGGGCTTTCTATGCCCATGGCTTGAGCTGTCTTGATGATATTACTGATGCCAACTTCCTGTCCTAGATTTACGGCTATAGAATTGATACTTTGGGCAAACGCACTCATCAATGCAATGCTATCATTGGAGAATCGTCCATTGGCATTGGTCGGAGTCCAAGTCTTATATTGTCCTGTTTTCTTATCTAGCACCTGCATGGATACATATTGGTCGCGTCGCTTATCACACGGGATGAGGCCTTGGTTCATAGCCTCCGTGTAGACAAAGAGCTTAAAGGTAGAACCAGGTTGGCGTTCACTGGTGACCTTGTCATATTTCCAAGTATCAAAGTTGACATCACCCACCCATGCTCTGACGGCTCCAGTCTGTGGCTCCATAGCGACCATTGCGGTATGCATGAAGGACACCATATAACGTATTGAATCCATCGTGGACATTGTCTTTTCGATACGTCCCTTATCATAATCGTACACCATGACACGTCTTGGAGTGTTCAGATAGTTCATCACGCTATCTATATTGCCATGATAGCGTTGCTGCAACTGACGATAAATAGGCAGACGCTCAGCTATACCTTCGATAAATCCAGGCACTTCATTTCCATTCTCATCACGCCAAGGGTTATTTGCTTGCCAATGATCAGCGTTTCGACGGATAGACCAATGGTTATCAAAATTGCGTTGGATGACACGCATCTGTCGATGTGCTGCATCTTCAGCAAGTTTCTGCATACGCGTATCAATGGTGGTATATATTCTTAAACCAGAACTATATAGGTCGTAGTCGTTGTCCTTGAGCCATTTGGACAAATATTTAGAGATTGCTTCACGAAAGTACTGAGCTTGCCCATCATAGTTTTCCTCTACATGAAGTTCAGCGCCTAATGGTCGCTTGCTATAGGTCTGATAGTCGGCTTCCGCTAAATCTCCATGCGTCATCATGTTATATAACACGGTGTTGCGTCTCTTTAGGGCATTCTCTGGGTGACGAATGGGGTTGTAAGTGGTTGTTGCTTTAAGCATACCCACTAACGTAGCACACTGCTCGGGCGTAAGTTCGCTTGGTTTTTTATCGAAATAAGTCTTTGCGGCGGTCATTATACCATATGCGTTATTACCGAAATCAACGGTATTGGCATACATCGTAATAATCTGCTGCTTATTATAAATCAGTTCGAGCTTTGTGGCAATAATCCATTCTTTGCTTTTATTGATAAGCATACGAAGCCCTGGGACATACCCCAACAGTCCTGTTGAGGTCTTGCTGCGTACGCTGAACATGTTTTTGGCCAACTGCTGCGTAATGGTGGATGCGCCACGTGCGTCACTTCTTGTGATTGCATCCTTTATAGCGCCACCAATGCCAAGGTAGTCAATACCATGATGGCTATAGAATCGCTCGTCCTCTGTATCCACCAATGCTTGCCAGAACGAGGGGTTCACCTCATCATAGCGGATGGGCATACGATTCTGTTTAAAGTATTTGCCTATCATCACCGAGTCAGAACTATAGATGATAGATGCTGAGAAGGTAGGAGGAGTCTGTATCTCTGAAAAACCTGGCGACTTACCAAAGAGCCAAAACAGATTGATATCTACCATACCAAGGTAGATGAAAAAAGCTACAATAAACGAGGTGATTCCTAATAGAGTCTTGGTGTACCAAGGACGTCCTTTATATAGATTGGCATACCAAGGGAAGAAACCGGTAATGGCTCTCCATAAGTTTTTAATTATCCTCATACTTGTTTCTTAAAAGAATCTTGTGTATTAATTACCATTTCACGTGTAAATTCTTAATGTTCTGCCATCCTGATTTTGTCGTTCCGCAGAACGTTGCAAAGGTACGCAAAATGGCTTAATTACAATTTACAACGAATATAATTTAAGATTTCTTCAACGTTTTCGGGGTCAAACCACCTCATTTCCGGATCGCGCTTGAACCAGGTGAGTTGTTTACGGGCATAGCGCCGTGTGGCACTTTGTATCTTCATGATAGTGTCGGGTAACGTCACCAAACCATCTAGATAGTCGAACATCTCTTTATAGCCTACGGTGTTCAGAGCGTTCAGATGACGATAAGGATACATCCTCAAGGCTTCATCTACAAACCCATCTTCGACCATAGCTATAGTGCGTTGGTTGATGCGGTCGTACAACACGGAGCGATCACGATTCAGACCAATCTTGACACAACTGAATGGACGTTCTTTGCGCTCTCTCTTGAGAAAACTAGAGTAGGGCTTCCCTGTCTGCAAACAGATTTCTAATGCGTGAATCACGCGCCTTGGGTTGTTCTTATCCACCACGTCCCAGTGGATAGGGTCCAACTGCTTCAACTCATCAACTAACGCTTGCAACCCTTCAGCTTCGTATCGTTGTTTCATCATCGTCCGCACATCATCATTGACGGTAGGGATATCATCAATGCCATTACATACGGCGTCGATATACATCATCGATCCACCAGACAAGATGGCAATATCATGCTGGCCTTGAAGGTCTTGAAGCAATGCCAAAACCTCTTGTTCGTAGATACTAGCCGAGTAATACTCGGTCACGGTGTGATTACCCACAAAGTAATGCTGGGCTTGTTGCTGTTCTTCTGCGGTTGGTGCTGCCGTACCGATGGGCAGCTCGGCATAGATCTGACGTGAATCGGCATTGATGATTGGTGCATGAAACACTTGGGCAAGACGCAAGGTAGCTTGTGTCTTGCCCACTGCTGTTGGACCTGTAACGACGATAAGATGCACCGAAACTAGTATCCTATTTGATGATACCTCGTTTAGACGATTCTACAAACTGCGTGATATATTCGATCTCCTTAGTTTGAGGGAATTCGTTCTTGATACGCTGAATCTTCTCATCACGTGTACCTTCGCCATAAATCACACGATAAGCATCATGTATAAGGGTAATGAGCTCGTTGGAGAAACCATGTCTACGCAGACCGATGATGTTGATACCTGCATAGCGGATTGGTTCTTTACCCGCAATGATATAAGGGGGAATATCCATCGAGAAGCGACTTCCTCCCTGAATCATCACGTAACCACCGATGTGACAGAACTGGTGACAAAGCACAGAAGCTGAGATGATGGCATGATCATCAATCGTTACTTCACCGGCAAACTTTGTAGAATTGCCAACGATGATATGAGAACCTACCACACAATCGTGCGCAATATGCATTCCCTCCATCAAGAGGTTATTGCTTCCTACAATGGTGGTACCTTTAGAAGCCGTACCTCTAGAGATGGTAACATTTTCGCGTATGGAGTTGTTGTCACCTATTTCACAGAGTGTTTCCTCGCCTTTGAATTTCAAGTCCTGTGGCTTTGTAGAGATGCTAGCTCCAGGGAAGAACTCGTTGTTATTACCAATGCGTGCACCAAAGTGGATGGTAACACCATTCTGCAAAACGTTGTTATCGCCTAAGACCGTGTTACGGTCAATGTAACAGAATGGACCTATAACGTTGCCATCTCCCATCTTGGCTTCGGGGTGAACGTATGCTAATGGACTTATAATGTTCATGTTCAGTATTGATTATTAATTCAGCAAACCCATTTATATATATAAGGTTCGCGCATTCATTATTTATTCTTTATGATTTGTGCTGTGAAGGATGCTTCAGCCACAACCTTGTCACCCACAAACATATAACCCTTCATAGAGCTAATGCCATGGCGCACTGGGTGTAAAAGTTCTACTCGGAAGATTAAGGTATCACCTGGGGTCACTTTCTGTCTGAACTTCACGTTGTCAAGTCCGAGAAAATAGGTAGACCAACGCTCAGGCTCTTCTAGTTGGTTGAGAACCAGCAAACCACCACATTGACTCATAGCTTCCACCATCAATACACCTGGCATAACGGGTTCCTGTGGGAAGTGGCCTTGGAAGAAAGGCTCATTGCTTGTTACGTTCTTGATACCGACGATGCTTGTAGGGCCAAGCTGAACCACCTTATCTACCAACTGCATAGGATAACGATGTGGCAACAATTGACGGATGCGCACATTGTCCATTACAGGTTCATCGTTGGGATCATAGATAGGAGCTTGTACTTGATGCTTGCGAATCTCTTTGCGCATCAGTCTAGCAAACTTATTGTTTACGGTATGACCAGGACGCGTAGCGATGATTCTGCCCTTGATAGGTTTTCCGATCAACGCCATATCACCTATGATGTCTAGCAACTTATGACGGGTGCATTCATTTGCCCACTTGAGAGGTTTGTGCTGAATGTATCCAATCTCATCGGCATTCATATGTGGTACTTTAAGCAAGTCGGCCAGTTGATCGAGCTTATCCTGTGTAACCTTCTGCTCATAGATCACAATGGCATTATCAAGGTCACCACCTTTAATCAAGTTGGCTTGCAGTAATGGCATGATGTCACGCACAAAAACAAATGTACGCGCAGGAGCAATCTCATCTTCAAATTTAGCAGCATCATCCAATGTAGCAAACTGGCTACTAATAAACTGAGAATTGAACGAACACATCGCTGTAATCGAGAACTGCTCATCAGGTAGGATGGTGATGACAGAATCAGCAGCCTTGATTTCAATTTTCTTTCGAATGATATAGAAATCTTTAGGAGCATTCTGATCTACTAGTCCGATGCTCTTAATCTTGTCCACATACATAATGGCACTTCCGTCCAAGATTGGGAACTCTGGACCATTCACCTGTATAAGACAGTTGTCAATGCCCATTGCATAGAGTGCTGCCATACCATGTTCTATCGTACCCACACGCACATCGCCTTTAGCGATAACTGTTCCACGTTGTGTGTCCACCACGTTATCTGCAGTTGCGTCAATGATAGGTTGACCATCGAGGTCTATGCGTTGAATCTTATAACCAGTATTTTCGGGAGCTGGATTAAAGGTCACTGTCAGACTTAAGCCTGTATGTAGACCTTTACCACAAAGGGAGAAACTTCCTTTCAGTGTTTTTTGTTTTTCCATTTCTATTGTTTAAACCTATAAGAGGCTTTATTTGTTTTGTTTGAGTTGTTCGATCACCTTTCTTAGTTCATCTATTTCTTTGCGCATATCAGGCAATCGTCTGAACAAAGCTTGCGACTTAAAGTAGGGGCGTTGTTCCATAGGAGGCGTTCCAATAAGTTGCTGATTGCTCTTTAAGCTACCAGGAACACCGCTCTGCGCACCTAAGAACACCTTATCTCCAATTGTGATATGACCAGCGATACCCACTTGACCGCCGAACATACACCATTGACCCACCTTCGTGCTTCCTGCAATGCCCACTTGAGCCGACATAACGGTGTTCTCACCTATATCGGTATTGTGTGCTATCTGCACAAGGTTGTCAAGCTTAACTCCCTTTCGAACAATAGTTGAACCCATGGTTGAGCGATCCACACAGGTGTTAGCACCAATCTCGACATTATCTTCCAAGGTCACGATACCAATCTGCGGAATCTTATCATATTGGTTTGTTGCTGGATTAGGAGCAAATCCGAAGCCATCAGCACCTATAACACTTCCTGCGTGTAGGATGACACCATTGCCGATTTTACAACCATGATAAACAGTCACATTAGGATAAAGAATACAATTGCTACCGATTGTCACACCATCAAGGACGGTCGTATTAGGGAATACCTGCGTATTATCACCTACTTTAACTCCATCACCAATATACGCAAATGGTCCGATATAGACATTCTCTCCCAAAGTGGCTTTCGGCGAAACGTATGCTTGCTCGCTGATACCCTTAGGTTGAGTTTTCATACTTTCGTACATCTGCAGCAGTTTAGCAACGCAGTCGCGTACATTCTTCACATAGATTAGCGTTGCATCTGTGGGCTTATCTATCGTGATAGAATCATCTACAAGAACGACACTAGCAGAAGTGGTATATAAAAAATGGGTATATTTGGGACTTGACAAGAAGGTAATAGCACCTTTGGCGCCTTCCTCGATTCTACAAAACGTACTGATTTGAGCGCTTTCGTCGCCCTCTATTCGTCCGTCGACAAGTGCTGCAATCTGCTTTGCGGTAATTTCCATGTAACTATATCTTAAAATATTTATTTTGCAAAGATAATGCTTTTTTAGTAAAACGACCATGAAAGATAGGTTATTTCATCCTAAAAATAATGAAGAATAAGACTAAATGACCATTACGTTGGGCCAAATAAGAATTAAGTATTGTAAGATAAGATTGTCACAAACGTAAATATGCGTCTTTTCAAAGCGCCATATCGTTCTTTCTAACAAACTCCCAAAAGGTACCTTAGACTCTGCTTAAAGCAATTGAAAAATATGTACATATTCCTCGTTATATTTCGCAAATTCTGCACGAAGGGTTGATTAGTGTTCAAATTGGCAAAATATAGAAATTACTGATAATGTGAGTGTTACAAAAAATAAAGCTCATAAAACCATTTAAAATGTATGTTTTTTACCTTAAA
>CAVHUZ010000065.1:0-13407 GCA_963639545.1 Bacteroidaceae bacterium | reverse complement strand
ACCGAATCACTTGAGGACAGAGCAGCTAGAGAGTGTAAGGAATTCACCGAAAAGAACTGCCCTTGCCAGCTGAATAACGGCATGTCCTATGATAGCGTTACTTTTGCACGGGACACACGCACCATTCATCATTACTACTCTGTCTCAGGCAAAGGGGATAACCCGACAATCTTTGAAAAGAACAAAAAAGAGATAAAGAATGCCCAGGAGAAGGCAATCCGTGAAGACATCTCGTCTAAGCGTTATAAAGAAGCTGGATTCTCCATAGCCGTAACGATTATCTCTAGTTCCACCAAGCAGAAGTATCTTGAGTTTAAAGTATAGTTTTCGGATGCCTTCCGAGTCGTCGTACCAATCATTATCTTCTTCGGAACGTTGCTCTTTGATCTGTCTTAGCGTTACCTTTTAATGCTCACCCAAGGCAAGATGAGGATGAAAATTAAATTATTTCTTCTAGAGAATTAATTTAATTTTCATCAAAAAACAATTTATTTTCTATTGCCAACGGAGCCCTTTAGCATCGTCATTTAGTTTCGATCAACAAATCAAACCACACGTATGAGGGTTCAATTGAAGATAGAGCATCAAAAAAGGCTATCACTTTGTAATGGTGATAGCCTTTTGCTTTATAGTGGAAAATGATTATTCGGGTTTCATATTGGTGTAGACGTTCTGCACATCGTCAAACTCTTCGAGCTTTTCGATCATCTTATCGATTGTCTCACGAACCTCAGGGGTAACCTCTTTCAAGTCGTTTGGAATACGAGTAAACTCGGCTGAAGTGATCTCATAGCCATTGTCTTCCAAGTATTTCTGAATATCACCGAAGCTTGTAGGCTCACCATAAATAGTGATTTCGCCTGATTCCTCGTCTGTGTCATACTCGTCATCAACACCGAAATCGATCACGTCAAGGATAAATTCTTCCATATCCATACCCTCTTTGGGCTTGAACGTGAAGACGCACTTATGGTCAAACAAGAAGCTCAACGACCCTTGTGTTCCTAGGTTACCATTAAACTTGTTGAAGATTGAGCGCACATCAGCTACGGTACGTGTAGTGTTGTCGGTCAATGTATCTACAAAGACAGCAACACCGTGAGGGCCGTATCCTTCATAAGGCACTTCCTTATAATCGCTCTGATCCTTGCCCATCGCGTTCTTAATAGCTCGATTGATATTGTCCTTGGGCATATTTTCGCGCTTACACGTAGCGATGATGGCACGCAAACGAGGGTTGTTCTCGGGTTCAGGGCCTCCAGCTTTCACTGCAATAGCGATTTCTTTACCTAACTTTGTAAATGTACGGGCCATGTGTCCCCATCTTTTCAGCTTTGTCGCTTTACGATATTCAAATGCTCTACCCATTGGTATGACTTTTTTATATAGTTTTTATTATTGTGTTTGTATCTTATGATAGAATCATTATCTCAACTCGGCATCGAGCTTTGAGGTCAGATTCTTGATGAGTTTGCTCATAATGGCATCGATAGCCTTATCATTGAGCGTCTTGGTCTCGTCCTGTAGGATGAAGTTAACGGCGTAACTCTTCTTGCCTTTTGGCAGTTTGTCACCTTGATAGACATCGAACAAAACAATGTTCTTGAGCAACTTCTTCTCCGTCTGACGAGCAATCTGCTCTATCTGACTAAATTCAACATCATCATTGACTAGCAATGCCAAGTCGCGACTTACCGCAGGATACTTGGATAGCTCCTGATACTGGAACTTGTTCTTACGAATAGCTTTCATCAATGCAGTCCAATCGAGCTCTGCATAGAACACGGTCTGATCCAATCCAAACTGGTGTTGCTGCTTGACGCTCACGATACCCATATCGACGAGGATCTTACCTGCTCTAGTCTGGAGTTGCAAACCTTTATCAAAGATGTTGTTGTCAGAAGGCTTTACCACAACTGCAGCGCTTGCTAGACCTACGCGGCGCAAGATGTTATCTACATAGGCTTTCAACTCATAGAACGTGGTGTCTTGATCAGCGCATAGCCATGAGCCTTCGGTATGCTTTCCTGTGAGCCACAATCCGATGTGATAATCTTGTACATAAGCCTTGATAGGAGCCTCAGCGGTCCATTTAGACTGGTCATACTTGTACACATTACCCACCTCGAAGAAACGAAGGTTGCTCACCTTGCGGTTTACATTGCGTACGATGCTTTCCATACCACCAAAGAAGAGGGTCTGACGCATCACGCCAAGGTCGGCACTTAGAGGGTTCATCACCTTAACGGTGCTTCCCCAAGAATAATAATTGAGGTCGTCCTTGTCGTAGTAGGTCTGCTTAGAAAGGGAGTTGTTCAATATCTCGTTGAATCCTTCACCAACGAGTTGCTCACCGATTTGGTTCTCCTTATGATAGTTCTTATCAGCTTCTTCAGCTATTGTCAGAGAAGATTTCAGTGTAGTGGGAATCTCTACATTGTTATAACCGTATATACGGAGGATATCTTCCACTACGTCACATGGTCTCTGCACGTCAACACGGTATGCTGGCACCATGAGATTCAAGCCGTTAGCATCTTCTGATTCAATCTTCATCTCAAGCGAGCTGGCAATACTCTTAATAGTATCAGCGCCCAACTGCTTTCCAATCAAGCGATCGCAATATTCGTATTCTAGTCTTACGGGGAAATCGTTCATCTTTGTTGGATAAACGTCATTAATCTCCATGCTTACCTTAGCGCCTGCTAGCTCCTTACACAAGATTGCAGCTTGCTTGAGCGCATAAATCGTATTGTTAGGATCGATGCCACGCTCAAAGCGGAAGCTAGCATCGGTAGACAAGCCATGCTTACGTGCCGACTTTCTGATCCATGTGGGATGGAAATATGCACTCTCCAATACCACATTGCGTGTGCTTTCGTATGTTCCGCTACCCTTTCCGCCAAAGATACCTGCTATACACATGGGTTCTTCCTCATTGCAGATAGCTAGGTCGTGCTCGCCAAGGATATGCTCTTGTCCATCAAGGGTAACAAACTTCTGTCCAGCGTTCTCGTCTTTGACAACGATGTGATTACCTTTTACCATATCCGCATCAAAGCAGTGCATCGGCTGACCATAAGCCATCATGATATAGTTGGTAATGTCAACGATATTATTGATTGGGCGCAAGCCAATAACCGACAATTTATCTTTAAGCCATGCCGGACTTTCTTTCACTTCACAATCGGTCACACTCAGACAAGCGTATCTACGGCATGCCTCGGGATTGTTGATTGTAACCTGGATAGGAAGATCGTGATTATCAACGACGAATGCGCTACAATCGGGACGATGCAACGAAGTGGGATAACCATTCTGAACCAACCAAGCATGCAAGTCGCGTGCTACACCATAGTGGCTCAAAGCATCTGCACGATTGGCGGTGATATCTATATCTATCACCCAATCACTTTCTAGATGATAGTATTCTGCCGCGGGTTGACCTACTTGAGCGTCTTCAGGCAAAACGATAATACCATCGTGACTGTTACCTACACCAATCTCGTCTTCGGCACAAATCATACCCAAAGACTCTACTCCACGTAGTTTTGATTTCTTTATAACAAACTCTTTGTCGCCATCATACAACACGCAACCAAGGTCAGCAACAATCACTTTCTGTCCTGCAGCAACATTGGGAGCTCCACATACAATCTGTTGGGGTTGTTCCTTACCCAAGTCTACGGTCGTTATGTGCAAGTGATCCGAATTGGGATGAAGTTCACAGGTTAACATTTTACCTACGAACAATCCTTTTAGTCCTCCTTTAATGCTCTGCACTTCATCCAAGGCGTCTACTTCCAGACCGATAGATGTAAGCGCATCAGCCGTTTGTTGTGGCGTAAGGTTGAAATCAACATACTCTTTCAACCACTTATAAGAAATCTTCATTATATCGTTTTGTTTTGTTCTATATAGTTTGTGCAAAGGTACTTATTTTCTAATAACCTGCCAAGAAATCGTTAAGAAATTCCGAGCACCCAAAGCGAGCTAGCATATAGTTGGGCGGCCAAGATATAAAGTGGGAAAAGCCAAGCTATATGCTTGATCCCATTCACATGCAATTGGTAAAACTTTTCAGCACTATTGAGCGTCCCATTCACAAAGGCAAAGCATAGAGAGCCTACCATAATGACAAGCGCAATCAATGGAATGAGAAAATCAGAGAAGCTGCTTGGGAATAGTCCACCAGACACATTATGAAGCAAAGCATGCGGTGGGACAGCGAGAAAGAATATCACAGCCAACAACACCAGAATCATTAAAGCCGTTACACGCAAGGCTAGCGGTTGCTTATCCTTAAGCGGTTGTCGCCTCATCAGAGACACTAAGGCATGGTGTAAGCCGCTGGCATGATAAGCCCCAAAGGCCATCGAAAGCAGAAGAAGCCAAACCAAGAAAGGTATGCGGACATTATCAACAAAGTGTCCGATATACCAACGCATACCCCAACTAGTGATTAGCGAGCGAATCCCTGCCTGGGGAAAGAACGCATTAAGCATCCATGACAACACAATAACGATGGGTTGTGCTATCAATAAGATGAGCAGAGCGTATGCAAAATAACGTGATTTACTCCTCATCGGGATATAAATTATCTACATCTAACACACGTAGCTCTAGGGCACGAACCACCAAACGCGTGGCATTGACTCCCTTCCCGCCACCATTGGGGAACAACCGTTGCACCAATTCATTCTGTCGCTTCTCCAAACTCTTTACTCCGAAAGGCATGCCACGCAGTTGAGTGATTTGTTCCTTGGTGTATCCTAAAGCTAGATGGCGCAAGAAGCGTTCATCATATTCGTCAATCTCATAGTCGATCATCGCCTCTTGATGCATCAATTGCTTATTGACACTTTGCTTGAAACGATCCACTATCTTTTCTAGGATAGGTTGATTGAATACGAGTTTCTTACCATTGATAACGCACAACACATCGTTACGCGTGAGCAACTCTCCGCTCTTTAGACAGATTCCGTCTGCCCCAGCATCCAAGACGTCAACCCAAAGTTTCTCGTTAAGTATTTCGCCCGTAAAGATTAGTATCTTTATGGACGGGTATTGCTCTTTGGTATGGCGACAAATCTCCACGCCTATCGTTGTCGACCCGCCTAATCCCAAGTCCAGCAAGACTAGTTGAGGCTTGTCTTGCTTCAACAAACGCCAATAAGCCGACTCGCTATCGGCGGTTCCTATTATCTGAGCTTCAGGTATATCACTACGCAGAATACCCTCCGTTCCGCGCAATTCGAGAGGCACATCTTCTACTATGATTACTTTGAATGGTTCCATCTTGATATGGTTATAGTTATTATATTGATATTATCTAAGTCGTCGCAGCTACCTTGTCGCATACTGATACCACATCTGCGACGATTGGTCAGTTCGCCATTGTCACGCACTATCTGCCGACAAAGGAGGAAAGGCACGTTCGCCACATCAGCATCAAAGATACTCTGACCTTCTGCTAAGGTTGATTGCCAATGTGTAAGCGGTATATCCATTACGATGTAAAAGGGATCTATAGATGATATGTGTATCGTTAAGGCTTGGGAGTCGTTCACTCCTTTGAGAATATCAAACAGATAAGAAAGCATATCTGGATCACCTAACAAGCTGACCTCTGAAGCGGGTTGTTCTATACCATTTTCGGTTCTTTCCATTAGAATAGTTCCTTTGGGTACAATCTCTTTTAACGATACGGGCTTACAAGACAACTTTATCATCTTGACCTGTTCCATAATCTGCAAGCATAGCACCTGATAAAGCTCTTTGTAATAGACGGACAACCCATTGAGTTCCTCGCAAAAGTCAGTATATTGCTCCTGATTAAACGTCTGATTGTTAATGGCGCTTCGATAATTCTCTAACAAATTGGATATTCGCGATGGATAATACATCGTTTCATGTTTCAAGGTTGACAAGCTATTATCCATCACGTTATTACATACATGAAGTCGCTGATTCTCCATCTGGATGCTATGCATCTTATCAATAGCTAGTTCTAGCTGCAGTGTTTGCGTCTTATAAGACGCCAAACATTCCTTAAGTGATTGCTTAATCTGTTCCACTATCCGATACAAAGGATCAGGCAATCGACTGAATGTCATACGCTCCACCTTCCTCACCTTGGCCTCTATCGAATCAGTTCCTATAAGAATATTGTTCATCTGCTTGATGCGATTGACACAATAGATGTAATAAAGGTGATTCTTGTAATATATGAAATAGAAAGCTGGGAATATAGACAAGAACAATAGAACCAACAACACCATAGCTATTTCTTTATTATTCTCGGTACGCTGCATCGTTTTACAATAATTGCTTAGCGTGTTATCGAAAGATAGCTCTTTGAATAGTTGGGTGTATACTTTATTATTATAATGGTACAAGTCCCATTGATGTAACGCCAACGCAGCCACAGCGGTCTCATTTCGAATATCCAGGACAATGTCGAAATTAGTAGTCAGACTATCTTTGAGCCATTTGATTTCGGCTGGTGTAATTGACGTTCCACCTTGTTTGATGATCAGATTCTTACCTTCGGGACGCTCCGAGAGGTAATATTGATTGAGCATCTCACGGCAGCTATCTGCAAAAAGAAGTGTCTTAGCATAAGTGCCATTGATGTTGCTAAAGTAAGCAGAGTCGGCATAGGCGTTAGCACGTCCTAGATAGTCAACATTTCCAGCTGCGCTTGCGGCATGAGATGACAACGCACTCACCCCCATCATTATCACTAAGGACACGAGACCACGTGCAACGCCCTTTGGAAGACGGAAGAAGAAGCGTGAACCCTTGCCTTCTTCGCTATCCACACCTAACGTACATACAGAGAACAAGCTGCTGGTCTTCTTATATTTATTAATGATTCCCATGCAGTTTGTCAGTCCGAATCCGTGTGATCGAGTCTGTTCTGACCTGTGAGATGTTTCATCTGTATCATTTATCGGTTTGATATCAAACAGATGAGCGGTCTGCGCTTCAGTCATTCCCTCACCATTATCAGTAACCGTGATTTCCACATAAGCCTGCTGCTCTTCTGCTTTGATAGATATAACTCCCCCTTTGGGTGTAAACTTTCGGGCATTATCAGCTAAGGTATTGAGCATAAAGAGCGTCAAGGTACGGTCAGCTTTGACCCAAGCCGAAGTGGGCTCAATATCTAAGCGAATGCCTTTCATTTGAAAACTAGCCTGCGAGTGCGAAAGAAAATCAAACACCTCTTGCACCTTAAAACTTTCAATACGGATCTGCAATTGACCTTCGCGAAGCTTTATCCAGCGAGTAAGCATGACGTTAGTGGTTATGATCTGTTGCACTAGGTCATCTATGTACCTGTAACGTTCTTTGTCTATTCTTGTGATACTGTTGCTTTTATCCGCTACATGCAATCTGCGAACCTCGTACAACATTCTATCTATCAAGGGCAAAACGCTATTAACCAACGCCACCTTAGCACGTTGTTCTAGGTATCTCCGCTTTTTCTTTTCTAGATTGATTAGTTCGATATCGCTCTGTTCCACTACTTCAAGATACTTCTCTTCCTGGTTTGCCATATCCTGTTGGTTAAGTTTCTGCCACTTAAGAAGCGGAGCGAGAAGTTGACTAAGCGTCTGCCGATCGCCGTTTTTATATCTCAACCACACAAATACGATTAATAATCCCACCACAATGATGATTGCAGCGATAACGGCGATAATCATTCGGTTCTGCTCTTGGATCGTTTGGCTAAGATAATCGGCTCTTGCTTCATAAAAACGATCTTGCCTGGTGTTCTCTTGGAGGTCTAGATAAAGGTTCCGATTGTAGTCACTTGATGGCTTATCATTCATAGCCGAATATACCAAACAGAGTTGTTCTCTTATCGAAGCCACCATTTCGGGAGTCTGATTAATAATGGTATCGTTCTGCAAAGCGTTCTGAAGACATATCAAAGCCGATGGATAATCATTGATTTGCCAATAGCATGAAGCTAGCGTACGTAATGCGCCTGCCTGCTGATACACATCACCGTATTGGGTAAAAAGGGTTAAAGAACGTTGAGCGAGGTTACCCGCTAACAACTGCTCGGGCATTTTGTCGACGTTCAACGTCTTGATTTCACGAGGATTATCTTTGATCAACTGTTCTCCTACGTCAGTCATCATCAGATGTTCGCTGATTGCTTGTAAACAATTAGCAACCCAATAGACGTATCCTGCGTTCTCTGCCAAACGATAACTTTGCATCAGATAGTCGAACTCAGTTTGACTAATATCTTGCTGCGAGCCTTTATCGATCAAGCCACCAGATCCTAAAGCATAATAATAGTTTACGAGCTGGGCTGTATCCAATCTAAGTTCATTGAATGTAGAAAGGCTGTTTATAGCCGATTTGCTTTGATACTCTTGTCCGACATAATAGAAATAAACCGAGTTAACCAATTGAAACTCAGAGTAAGCATAGGCATAACGACTTGTTTGTCGTTCTGAAAGATGCTCTTTTTCTTCCTCTATGCGCCTTATACGCAGCAGTGCGGCTTGGCGAAAGTCATAGAATTCCTTATTACGAGCTCTGCGTTGACACAATCGCATCTGCTGCACATCTGCCACCAACAGCTCGAGCTGGTTATCGGTTAAAGCATAGATACTATCCAGGCATTGCTTTGCTTTATCATAGCGCATCCGTTTAATATAAACGAAGGCCTTATTATTGAGAGCTTCGGCATAGCCTGAAGAATAATCAGCCGATAGTTTTTGTGCCTTCTGTGCGTAGAGAAAGGCAGAATCTAAGCTTCGATAATGATATGCATAGGATATATCGTTCATCGCATCGACATTGTGTTGTTTAGGATTGGTACACCCTACCCCAATGCAGACTAGGAGTAATGCGATGCTTAATAACCGGATGTCAAGCCTTTTCCATATCATAATTAGCAAAGGTACAGTATTTTTCTTAATTTTACAATGACTTTATTATGAAATTTAACCTATATATAAAAAACGCATTGGGTTTGAGTTCGAATCAGAATATTATTAGTACATTTGCATCATAAGGGGGATGTAAACCAAGTGAAGTAGATGAATAAGAAGATAAGAATCAAAGATATAGCTATACGAGCAGGTGTTTCGGTAGGCACAGTGGACCGTGTTCTGCACAATCGACCTAACGTCTCAGAAAGCGCAATGAAGAAAGTGCAAGCTGCGCTTCATGATATGGATTATCAGCCGAACGTCTATGCTAGTGCTTTGGCATACAACCGTTCTTTTAGCATAATCTGTCTGATGCCACAACACGAAAGCGAAGCTTATTGGGACGAGGTGGAAGAAGGCTTAATGAAAGCTATAAGTTTCAGACGCGACTTCCGTATTGGACTCAAAATGATTTACTATAACCGCATGGACGACGTATCATTTGCTGACGCTTGTAGTGATTGCATGCTGCAAAACCCCAATGGCGTAATTCTCGTTCCTACCTCTAAAGACAAGTCACTGCAGTTTGCAAACGACCTACACGAACAAAACATTCCGCTCATCCTGCTCGACTCGTACATCGAAGAGCTCAATCCGCTAGCCTTCTTCGGACAAGACTCATTCCATAGTGGTTACTTCGCAGCTAAGATGCTGATGCTTATCGCCTCTAAAGAGACCGACATTATGATCATGAAGCGCACCAAGAAGGGTGTCTCCGCTACTAAACAGCAAGAGAATCGTGAGGTGGGCTTCAAGCATTACATGAAGAAACATTTCCCCAAAGTAAAGATTCACGAACTGCTCTTGCCTCTTGGAGGAGACACCAAAGCCTGTAACAAAGCGCTCACGCGGTTCTTCGAGACGCATAAGCAGATCCGTCACGGCATCACATTCAACTCAAAAGCATGGATTGTAGGCGAATATCTTCTCCAAAACAACCTTACCGACATCAAGATAATGGGCTACGACGTTGTCCAGCGCAATGCCGCTTGTATGCGAGAAGGTAGCATCTCGTTCTTGATTGCCCAACATGGATATATGCAAGGGTATCTAGCAGTAGACTCTATGTTCCGTTCCATTGTGCTCAATCAAGAAGTTAGGTGCATCAACTATATGCCTATCGAACTTCTTTCTAAAGAAAACATCGACTTCTATCAGCGTTCCACTATATAAAAACATTCATATTATATGTCACAAACAAGCATCGGAAAAAAGAAAGGACTGTTGGCATTAAGTCCGTTATTACTATTTATAATCTTGTATCTTGTCACTTCCATCATCGCGCAAGACTTCTACAAGATTCCAATAACTGTGGCATTTATGATTTCAAGCATCTATGCCGTAGCTACAAGCACCGGGATGCCCATCGCCAAACGCATCACGACATATAGCAAGGGTGCTGGTGCTGAGAACATGATGCTCATGCTTTGGATCTTTGTTCTTGCGGGAGCATTTGCCAATTCGGCCAAAGAGATGGGATGTATCGATGCCACTGTCAACCTAACTTTGGCATTGCTACCTGCTCACATGATTCTAGGCGGCTTGTTTTTGGCAGCTTGTTTCATATCTTTAAGTATTGGTACGAGCGTGGGTACCATCGTTGCGCTCACCCCTATTGCTGCTGGCATTGCGTCATCCACGGGGTCTTCCATACCATTAATGGTTGGCGTGATTGTAGGCGGAGCTTTCTTCGGTGACAACCTATCATTTATCAGCGATACCACCGTGGTAGCGACACGCACACAAGGGTGTAAAATGAAGGACAAGTTTCGGGTCAATCTCTTTATTGTAGCTCCAGCGGCAGTCTTGATTTTCGGCTTATACCTGCTGCTAGGATCGCATGTTCATGCGCCAGAAAGTCTTCAAGAGGTCAACTATCTGAAGGTTCTGCCCTATCTCGTTGTGCTGATTTGTGCGGCATGCGGCATGAATGTCATGGTGGTATTGGTGATTGGCTTGGCGCTAACAGGCATCATGGGACTTGCCACACAGTCATACGACATCTACGGATGGTTTGGTAGTATGGGTGATGGCATTATTGGCATGGGCGAACTGATTATCATCACGATGATGGCAGGTGGGCTGTTGGAGATTATCAAGATCAATGGAGGCATTGATTTTATCATTCAGAGAATCACCAAGCACGTCAGTTCGAAACGTGGTGCCGAGCTTACGATAGCATTCTTAGTAAGTCTGGTGGATATCTGCACGGCCAATAATACGGTTTCCATTCTTACCGTAGGAGGTATTTCTAAACAGATTTGTGATAGGTTTGGCGTTGATAGCCGTAAAGCGGCAAGCATTCTAGACACCTTCTCTTGCTGTATGCAAGGCATCATTCCTTATGGTGCACAGCTACTTATGGCGGGAGGGCTGGCTCACCTCAATCCCATCAACATCGTGCCTTACCTCTACTATCCTTTCACCATTGGCATTTGTGGATTGTTAGCTATCTTGCTACGATACCCCAAGCGTTTCAGTTGATCGGACTTTACATAAATTTTGTTTTGCGATGCGATTATGGATATAATACAAAGAAACTTTTTTCATCTTCTTAGTGCGGGTGCTTTCAACGAAGTAAGCACCATTGAGAGGATGTCCAACTTTAAGTGGAATAGATTGTTTCAGATTGCAAAGGTGCAAGATGTGGTCCACTTTGTCACGCTTGGCATCAACCGATACGCCTCAGACAAGGAGCTAAACCTATCCACGCAACTGATAGAAGAGATACGCGCCTACCAAGACAATTACCCTAAAGACAACTTCATGCAGACGCTGGATGAACAAGCTAAGATGAGCGCTAGCTATTTCAATCATAAACTGAAGACTATTCTTGAGAAAGAACGTCACAACATTGACACCTCTTTAGAGGCGATGACCTTGCTGAAGATTATCGTTTACAACGAGCAGATACTTCTCAACTATGGTACAAGCCTAAAAGGTATCATCATGCTGGGTCTATATCTGCGTAACAAAGGAGACAAAGTAGATTTCGTCAAACTAGATTCATGGCTGAAGCAGCTACGACTGAAACGAATGGCACAACTGCAAGGTAACATTCTAATGACGTTCTTTGGCTTTGAGCAAGATGAGATTCCTTTTGTGGAGAATCAAGAGTCTAAAGCTTATAACTTAACGCTTAAGACGATGAACCAGCTTGTTAAGGATCCAGCTAACGAGTGGCATTTCAAACAAAACTCCTTAGGGCTCGTTCAGAACAACACCTCCATCCTACGGCGGAATCTCCGACGCAATATGAGATACTTCAGTTATGTGCCCATCGAGTCGACGGTCAACTTTGTTTCAAACTTTGTAAGGAGTATGTCCGAGATAGAAGAATAAGAAGCTAGACCTGCTATCAAGAAACCATAGTAAAGGCTTTACTTGACAAGCGTTTCTATCTCGCTCGGTGTCTTGCGTTTCAACACCTCTAGGTCAAATTCCTTTCCGGGTACAATACCATTGGCACGAAGGATATTTTCCACCGTCAGACGTGCCAATTCGGGATGGTTGTTTTCGTCACTCAGGTGACATAGCCACACTTTGCGTAATGTTGGCGTTGCATTTTCCACCAAGGCGTGTGCGCAGTCCTCATTGCTCAGGTGACCATTCTCGCCCAAAATTCGTTTCTTTAAATGCTCCGGATAGGGGCCATTAAGCAATTTTTCCCTTTCGTAGTTGGCCTCCAATATCAAGTAATTAACAGAACGGATACATTGTCTCACCTCCTCGGTTATATGACCACAATCGGTTACGATGCCGAATCTCACTCCTTGACATTCGATTACATACCCCACGCAATCCGTACTATCGTGCGGAATGGCAAATGGCGTCACCAGAAAAGACCCCACCTGCGTAGTTTCGCCCTTCTCAAAGCATCTAATTAAGGTCTTGTCTATCTTCTTTCTCACGCACCAATTGCCCATAATGCCTTGATGAACAAGTTTGGTGGAATAGACCGGTATGTTAAATTCAGCGCTTAACGAGCCAACTGACTTGACATGATCAGCATGGTCATGGGTGAGCAAGATATGACGCACCATCGATATATGCATTCCATAATTATGAAAATGCTTCTTCAAGGTGCGAGCACCTACACCGCAGTCGATCATCAAGCAATCGTCTTCAGTGTAGAGGAGATAGCAATTTCCACTACTACCACTTCCGAAAGAAATGTATTTGAGCATATATTCTTATTTGAAATGCAAATTTAGTAAAAAAGATTTGAATTCTTCTCTTTCACACACCATTTTATCACTTGGATGCGACAAATAGCATAGCAGATTCAAGGCATATTCTATAAATTCCAGGCACAATTGTTTTCGTCTTTAGACGGATTGCTCTTTGTGTCTTTTTGTTTTCATCCGGCATCTATTCCTTCCGTCATCAGTGGCATAGCCCGCTATGTTCCTTCAGAAAGATAGTGCAAACCGAACGCAATGAAGCT
>CAVHUZ010000064.1:0-13608 GCA_963639545.1 Bacteroidaceae bacterium | reverse complement strand
GTTGAAAAATAATTTAATTTTCAACGCCAAAGTATTTCTATTACTACATCATTTAGCAAGGATTAGTTACTCACAAGTGCTATGCTATTAGGTCAAATCTACATCTATGAAGATAAAATCCTATGTTACGAAAAAAGGGCGTGATGTCTTTTTCACGCCCTTTTTAATAATATAAATTTACAAAATGCTTTCGGTATCTAACTTTGCTATAATCAATTACAAACTTAATACAAAGTCCATTAACTCCTTACCTAGGCTATCTGCTTCTTCCAATGTTGAAGCCTCGCTATAAACACGCATAATAGGCTCGGTATTGCTCTTACGAAGATGAACCCATTTGGTTGGGAAATCTAATTTCACACCATCGATATCAAGCACACTCACGTTTTCCATTGCTGAGTAATGCGCTTTGACTTGCTGCAGAATCTTGTCCATATCGGTATCGGGAGTTAAATCGATACGGTTCTTTGCCATATAGTAGCTAGGGTACTGTTTGCGTAATTCGCTGCAAGTGACATCTTTTTGTGCCAAACTGCTAAGGAACAAGACTATTCCAACCAACGCATCGCGCCCATAATGGCTATCGGGATAGATTACGCCACCATTACCTTCACCACCAATCACGGCTCCTACCTCTTTCATCTTTGTGGTTACATTCACTTCGCCCACTGCTGAAGCATAGTAGTTACAACCATGTTTCTCGGTAACATCACGCAATGCTCGCGTTGAACTAAGATTGGAAACCGTAGCACCTTTCACATGATCTAGAATATAATCAGCTACTGAAACTAAAGTATATTCCTCTCCGAACATTACCCCATCTTCTTGAATGAAAGCCAAGCGATCAACATCTGGATCTACTACGATTCCTAAATCATAATTACCAGCAGCCATCTCGGTCATTATTCCCTGAAGGTTTTTCTCTATTGGTTCAGGGTTGTGGGCAAAATCGCCATTGGCTTCTCCGTTCAATATTTTATATTCGACGCCCAGTCGCTCAAACAGTTGGGGAAGGATCAATCCTCCTACAGAGTTGATTGTATCAACCAATACTTTAAATTTGCGCTTTTTAATTGCCTCAAGATCGGCTAACTGCAGGGAAACAACGGCGTCAATATGACGTTGATTATAACTATCATCTTCGACGTACTTTCCTAAATGGTCAACATCTGCAAAGAGAAAATCTTCTCGTTCTGCGATGTCAAGCACCTCATTACCATCAGCTGCTGTTAAGAATTCGCCTTGTTCATTTAGAAGTTTCAAAGCGTTCCATTGACGTGGATTATGGCTTGCTGTTATGATGATTCCTCCTGCCGACTGACTCATACGTACAGCCAACTCTGTTGTAGGGGTTGTGGCTAATCCGATATTGATAACGTCAAAGCCCATACCCATTAACGTTCCACATACAACGTTTTTAACCATTGCGCCTGAGATACGCGCATCTCGACCCACTACGATGGTGTTAGAAGCCGACTTACCACTACGACGAATAAACGTAGCATAAGCTGATGTAAACTTTACGATATCAAGAGGGTTCAAGGTATCACCTACTCCGCCCCCTATAGTACCACGGATTCCTGAAATGGATTTAATTAATGTCATTTTATTACTCAAATAAGATTAAGATTCTATCTACCTCGTTCATAAGTGATATCATACAAACAAGGATAAACATTTGTACTTGCATTTAAAGTTCCCTTTGTTGAAGGGACTATCATCTTTACATGTGCCAAGTGATCTGAAGCATTCTGTCTTCTCCCTACCTTTATATAGGGGAATGGCGCCAACCATCCTGATGGCACAGCCGTACTAGAGTTGCTCTTACCATAGACTTGATACATCACGCTAGAGGAGGTATCAAAGGCGCCTTGGAATGTTCCGTACGAATTGGTCACGTACATCTTATCAACGATTGCACTGAAATACAAAGAGTTGTTGGTAAGAGTTAAACTATCTGTTAAGATATTGCGTTCGGTAAATCGGCATAGGACTGTGGTTGTTTCACCATTCTTTATTTTCTCACCACAGCCTTTATCTATAATCTGTAGATAGATACCTGATGATTCCAAAAGTACATACTCGTTCTTTGAAACATCGGTCATGGTATCTTGTTTGAAAAATTGATCTTCAGTGATTACGGTTACCGCACTATCGCTAATAAATTTGGCTATTGCAGCATTTTCACGCTCTCGTTGCTCTGCATAGGTTTCGTCGTTACTGCAAGATGCAATAAAGATAAGACCTAACAAAGCCCATAAAGCTAATGCAAATTTCTTCATATATACAATCTGATTTTAAATTCAATGCAAAGATAATTGAATTTGTAGAATTATACAAAGGAAATCAAATAAATTAGATGTGTTATACAACCTTTAGGATATCATTACAAATCATTGCGGAGGCGCTTGTTTGTACGCACAATGATGCGTAATATCGATACCTAGACATCGTAAACGTTATGCCAATTCATCTTTGTAAGCTAAGATCGCTTTTAATGCTATTTGCTCAGCTTCTTCAACGGAGCAATCCAATCGCCCACCGGAAGCATCAGCATGCCCTCCTCCATTAAAGAATTTCACCGCCATTGGTTGACAATGAAAGCCATTGCATGATCGCAAGCTCACATGGATGAAGTTTGGCTTTTCTGTGTCTTCACGCATAGAGATAGATAACTTTAGCCCCTTGATTTGTTGAGGGATATTCACAAGACCTTCAAGATCACCTTTAATGAACCTGAAGCGTCTCATCTCTTTTTTGGTTATGATATAAAAGGAGGCGTGCAAACGTTCTATATAGTTTAACTTCTTAAGCAAAACGTACGAACGCAAACGTATGGCATGAATAGAATAATTATGGAACACATTATTATATATGTCATCTTTGTTGATTCCCGTTGTCAACAACTGACTGATAATAAAGAACACTTCGGGACGTGAAGAGTTATAAGCAAACCCACCAGTGTCAGTCATCATACCACAATATATACATTGGGCAATAGCTGGGGTTATAGCTTTAATACCATCAAGCTGCCAAATCAAATCAAAGATGATCTCAGACGTGCTTGACATCTCATCATATGAAATGCTCATATCTACTTTCAATTCTGGCGCCATATGATGATCAACAAGCAATCTAGAAGACTTGCAATCAACCAAAACTTGCTGCATATCTTCCAAACGTGATGCGCTATTGAAGTCTAAACAACATACAAAATCTGAGTTATCGAAAGCACTTTGAACTTGTTCCGCTTGTGTATCATATCGCAAAACCGCAGAAAAACCAGGTAACCAATGGAGGAAATCGGGCGTCGCATCGGGAAGCGCAACTATCACTCTCTTCCCCTGTCCCTTGAGATAATGTGCCCATGCCAATGCTGAGCCTACGGCATCACCATCGGGAGACTTATGCGCACAGATAACAATGTTATGAGAAGAAGAAATCAGTTGGCGTAATTGAGCCAACTGATTTTCGTTTAGTAAGTTGATATTCATCAGCTTAATGAATAATCTTAGAATAATTTATTTGGATAAACTCCTGTATCTACCAAATTTTGAATCTTTTCAACTACGCTAGGACGATCTGCTGAATAAGTTACACCAAACCATTTACTTGTAGTATCAAGTACTTTTACTGTTGCAGTACCTTCGTTAATCAGCTTGTTAACCATCAATGGAATAAAGAATTCAGCTTTGAGGTTTTTCTGATTTTCTGGATCTGCAAGAAATTCCTTAAAGAAAGATTCGCTATATTCAAAGTAGTCTGGCGTAAAACCCCATACATTCATGGAAACAGGAGTGTTTTCAGGTGTAGCAACCCATTGTCCATCATCATCTTTGTATTTGATTTCACCATCTCGACGTTCAATCTCAGTGCGCTCCACTACTGTTGTAAGATTACCTTTTTCATCTTTTGAACAGATACCTCTTGCAACAGTACCATTGTCAGACAAGGTATTCCCCACACGGAAACCTACCATAGCATAGGTGTTCTTTGCGCCTTCAGGAAGTTCGCTAAGAAATTTGCCAATAACCTTAAAACAATCACGATTATAGAAATCATCGCAATTGATTACGCAGAAAGGCTCTTTAATGACATCTTTAGCCATTAACACGGCATGGTTTGTACCCCACGGTTTCACACGACCTTCAGGAACAGTAAAGCCCTCGGGCAAGTCTTCCAAACTTTGGAAGCATAACTCACATGGTACATGACCTTCGTATTTAGAAAGAATCTTCTCGCGAAAATCATTTTCAAAATCTTTTCGGATTACCCAAACGATCTTACCGAAACCGGCTTGAATCGCATCATAAATAGAATAGTCCATGATGGTTTCACCATTTGGGCCTAAACCGTCCAATTGTTTCAGGCCGCCATAACGACTACCCATTCCTGCGGCTAAGAGTAATAATGTTGGTTTCATATCTATATAATATTAATATATATTCAGTTTAAAAATAAACTATTTTAATCTCCTTTAATCTAATAATGTGGAACTTCTCACACGACTCAAGGTTTCTGGAGTCATCTGAAGATAACTAGCCACATACACGAGAGGGGCACGCAATACCACCTGTGGTGTGAGCTTACAGAGCTTTCTATATCTTTCTTGTGCAGTTTCAAAGCGTACTAAGTCTGCGTGTATTTGAGAGATTATGAGGCTTTCTTCTAGTATCTTACGATAAAGAATCTGTATATTCACATTGTGCAAGGCCACTTGTTCTAGTTTTTGCTTTGGTAACGCATAGATAATACATGGTTCTAAAGCCTCAATCTGCAATTTGGTAGGCTCTTCTCTAAACAAACTCTCAATACACATAAAGATAGAACGATCCACCCCTAAGTGTTCGGTTATCTGCTTATCATGCTTGAAATAGAATTGTCTAACAAGTCCTCTTTCTATATAATATATGTTTCGACAGGTTTCACCTTCGCGAAGTATCATTTCTCCTTTTGCAAATCGCATTGGGACAAGAACACTCTCTAAGACATCTAGTTCGTCATGTGTCATCGTACTATATTTACGTGCCAACTCGCGAGCAATATCTCTTGTTGAGCTAATCGGTTCTTTCATACTTACCTCTCTTTCTTTTATAATCCTAAATTAAATCATTTCGCCTTATATATCTTAGCGTATTTGATTATTTTTATTTATCTAGTTTGTCGAACTTAATCTAATTTCAATACAGCTAAGAAGGCTTTTTGCGGTACTTGCACATTACCAATCTGCTTCATTCGCTTTTTGCCTTTCTTCTGTTTCTCGAGAAGTTTTCGTTTACGGCTGATATCTCCACCATAACATTTCGCGGTAACGTCCTTTCGCACTTGCTTTACTGTTTCACGAGCTACAATCTTTGCTCCTATTGCAGCCTGAATTGCAATATCAAACTGCTGTCGTGGTATCAAGTCCTTAAGTTTTTCGCACATCCTACGACCGAAAGCCACGGCATTGGCTTCATTAGTCAATGTAGATAGCGCATCTACCGACTCACCATTTAAGAGGATATCTAGCTTAGCCAATTTAGACGGCCTATATCCATCTAGATGATAATCGAAGGAAGCGTAACCTTTAGAAATGCTCTTCAGCTTATCATAGAAGTCGATCACGATTTCTCCCAATGGCATATTAAAGATGAGTTCCAAACGATTACCGCTTACATAATTTTGGCTCACCAATTCGCCGCGTTTGTCTAGACATAGACGCATTATAGGACCTATAAATTGACTTGACGTGATAATGCTTGCTTTGATATATGGTTCTTCTATATGGTCTATCATTGTTATTTCAGGCAACCCTGAAGGATTGTGCACTTCCTTTGACCCGCCTTGCTTATCGTAAACCATATAGCTCACGTTAGGTACGGTCGTTATGACATCCATATTAAATTCTCTATCAAGTCGCTCTTGGATAATTTCCATATGCAACAAGCCTAAGAAACCACACCTAAAGCCAAAGCCCAAAGCCTGTGAGCTCTCTGACTGGAAGGTCAGAGCAGCATCATTGAGTTGTAATTTCTCCAACGACGATCTTAGATTCTCATAATCATTTGGATCAATGGGATAAACACCTGCAAACACCATTGGCTTTACTTCTTGGAAGCCTGCGATGGCGTTAAGACAAGGGCGACTCACATGAGTAACCGTATCACCAACCTTTACCTCCGTTGCTGTTTTGATACCACTTATTATATAACCTACTTCGCCTGTAGATAACTGCTTTTGAGGCATCATATCCATCTTCAACACACCTACTTCATCAGCAGTATATTCCATTCCTGTGTTAAAGAACTTAACCTTATCACCTTGACGAATCTTACCATTATTAACCTTAACTAAAGTAATAATGCCTCTAAATGAGTTGAATACAGAATCAAAGATCAAGGCTTGCAATGGTTCATCCTCTTTTCCTTGGGGTGACGGGATCTTGTTCACAACAGCCTCTAGCACTTTATCAACACCTTCGCCTGTTTTTCCAGAAGCCCGAATTATATCCTCACGTTCACATCCTAAGAGGTCAATAATTTCATCCTCCACCTCGTCAGGCATAGCATTAGGCATATCTATCTTATTAATCACGGGAATAATTTCCAAATCGTGATCTATCGCCATATATAGATTACTGATAGTCTGTGCTTGTACTCCTTGCGTAGCATCGACAACAAGCAAGGCACCTTCGCACGCCGCTATGCTTCGTGAAACCTCATACGAAAAGTCGACATGTCCCGGAGTATCTATCAGATTAAGGAAATAGCGTTCGCCATTCAGATTATACTCCATCTGAATAGCATGACTCTTGATGGTAATACCGCGCTCGCGCTCTAGATCCATATCATCAAGCATCTGTCCTTCTGTTACCTGTATGGTCTTTGTATACTCCAACATACGGTCAGCCAAAGTACTTTTGCCATGATCTATGTGGGCAATAATACAAAAATTTCTTATGTGGTCCATTTAACTTAACGTTGTATTTCTAACTGCAAATTTAACAAGAAAATCCCATATACACAACGTTGTTACAAATAATTTTATAACATACAAAGCACTAAAACCTTATAGACACGCTTAGATTTTGCACTTTTAAGACACAATATTAAGAAACAACACAGGCATTTAAACCAAATCAGCTATTTACCAATTATCCTTTCAAAAAATTATTTCAGACAAGATTGGATATCTTGACAAAATAAGCTACCTTTGCATTATGGTCTAGCGCCATATTCAAAATATTTTAAAGTACAAACAGAAAGCATTAACACAACAATATGAGTAGAAAGAAGAAGCCCCTACCATTATTAGAGGATGTGACTATAGAAGCAGTGGCTGCTGAAGGCAAATGCGTTGCCCACGATGGCGAAATGGTAATCTTCGTACCTTTTGTCATTCCCGGCGATGTAGTTGACCTACAAGTAAAAAAGAAGAAAAAGCATTACTGTGAAGCAACAGTCGTGAGATTCAAACAGAAAAGCTCATTGAGATGCGAACCTCTTTGCCCTCATTTTGGTATATGTGGTGGATGTAAATGGCAAGTGTTACCCTATAAGGAGCAACTCAAAGCTAAACAACAACAAGTATATGACCAACTTTCCCGTATCGGCAAAGTAGAGCTGCCAGAGTTTCACCCAATCTTGGGTTCTGTCAAAACAACAGAATATCGAAACAAACTAGAGTTTGGTTGTGCTGATAAGCGATGGTATACATCAGAAGAATTAGCGGAATTACCAAAAGATGCCGGACTAACTCAGTCTGCAATTGGTTTTCACATCACTGGAGCTTTTGACAAAATTTATCCTATCACACAATGTGTGCTTATGGATGATTTGCAAAACAAGATTCGCAATGAGATTTATCGTTATGCCACAGAAATTGGTATCAGTTTTTATGACGCCCGCACACAACAAGGAGTACTCCGCAACCTGATGCTACGCAATTCCAATACAGGCGAATGGATGCTTCTGATCCAATTCTGCATTAAACAATCAGAGCAAGACGACACTGACAATTATGATCCTTTCCAAAGCGAAGATGGCAAGAAAGCTTTTGAGTTAATGCGATTCATACACGAACAGTTCCCTGAAATATCTTCATTGCTCTATGTGAACAATGTAAAAGGGAATGACACCATTGGCGATCTCGATGTTCACACGTATAGTGGGACATCTTTCATATATGAAGAAATGGAAGGTCTACGGTTTAAGGTCGGCCCAAAGAGTTTCTATCAGACCAATACGCTACAAGCATACCATCTTTATAGCGTCGCTCGTTCTTTTGCACAACTCTCTGGCAACGAATTAGTATATGATCTGTATACTGGAACTGGTACAATAGCCAACTTTGTGGCACGACAAGCCAAACAAGTTGTTGGAATAGAGTATGTACCAGAAGCCATTGAAGATGCACGTGTAAATTCGGAAATCAATCATATCAATAACACCATTTTCTACGCGGGCGACATGAAGAACATCCTTACTGATGACTTTGTAAACAAGCATGGGCGTCCTGACGTAATCATCACAGACCCTCCACGTGCCGGTATGCATGAAGACGTAGTAAAGGTAATTCTAAATGCTGCTCCGAAGCGCATCGTATATGTCAGTTGCAACCCTGCGACACAAGCTCGCGACCTAGCATTATTAGACGTAGATTATTGCGTCAAAGAGGTTCAACCAGTAGATATGTTTCCTCACACACCACACGTAGAAAACGTGGTTTTGCTGGAACGCCGCAATAAATGATAAGTTATGCATACTCGAAAAGAAAAAATAGAAGCACTTGGTCGACTACTTGACGTGCAGTATCGTCTTCGCAAAGAATGCCCATGGGATAAGAAGCAAGACTTCAATAGCCTTCGTCCTAATACTATTGAAGAAGTGTACGAGCTTTGTGATGCTATTAGCAAGCATGATAAGCACGAGATATTAAAAGAATTGGGTGATGTGCTAGAGCATGTTATCTTTTATGCAATGCTAGGCGAGGAAGAAGAAAGCTTTGATATAGCCGACGTATGTAATCAACAGAGTGACAAGTTGATGTTCCGTCATCCTTTTATTGATTGGAATGATTGTTCCATGCTTTCAGACGCAATGCCACGTTGGACAGTGAGTCAAACTGACATGACAATCAATGCAAAAGGTCAAGTGGTATACAAGGATGATTCATCAGAACAAGATTCAAAAGATGTAAAAACAGATTCTGATGTTGAACAGACGTGGGAACAGATCAAGCAACGTGAGCGAGATGGTAACACCTCAGTATTGAGCGGAGTGCCACGTTCATTACCATCAATGATAAAAGCTTACCGCATACAAGACAAAGCACGAGCTGTAGGATTTGACTGGGAAAAGGCTGAAGATGTATGGGAAAAGGTAAAGGAGGAAATCTCAGAATTTGAAGTTGAGTTACGATCTGGAAACTCCGCAACGACAACCGAGGAATTGGGAGATTTATTGTTCTCGCTTATCAATGCCTCTCGTCTTTATCATTTGAATCCAGAGAATGCACTTGAGAATGCAAACCAAAAGTTTATCCGCCGTTTCGAATATATTGAACAGCGAGCTAAAGAGATGAACCGTGACCTTTCGACATTCACTCTTAAAGAGATGGATCAGCTATGGGACGAAGCTAAACAAGCAGAGAAACGCAACCTTTTAAAATAACAAACAAAATAGAACGCAATGAAAAAATCATTTCTTTTAATTATTGTGACTACAGCCATTCTTATCCTATCGGGATGCGGTGGCAAAAAGAAGAATGTCATCAAGACTGACACGAACACTGTCCTAACGCAAGATAGCGATACTACCATTTATGGAACATTAGTAGATGGAGCGATGAATAGTATGCTACTAGCAACAGATGATGGCGACACATTGGAGTTGTTACGCAATCAAGACGACACTACCGAAGTAATCTTTGGTGGTTCTGTGGTTGGCGATCGATATGCTGTTATTGCATATGAGAGCTATGGTGATCGATTTATCAGATCGGCAGTGAACCTAGAGTCACTTAAGAGTCATTGGAAGAGCTTAGATAAGGATTTTGAATTGCTCGATGGTGGCACTGTACGCCAATCTAACACGACCGAAGGCAACGGATGGAAAAGTTGGCGTATCCTTAACGGTCATTTGTTGTTAGATAAGGACACCTTTGACATCAACATGTTAGGGGCAGACTCTATGCTCTTAGAAAACAAAGATGGTATCTATTCTTTCCAACGTGCCAAACCAGACACAAATGTAAAATAACAAATTAGTGGAAACATTTCAGGTACATATTCTCGGTTGTGGCAGTGCGCTCCCTACTTTAAAGCACTTTCCATCATGTCAAGTGGTAGAAATACGCGGTAAGTTGATGATGATAGACTGCGGCGAAGGAGCACAATTACAATTACGCCGTTGTAAGATTCATTTCTCACGCATCACTTCTGTTTTTATCTCCCATCTACATGGTGACCATTGTTTCGGACTCATTGGAATGATTTCGACCTTTGGCATGACAGGACGCACTGCCCCACTCCATATCTATGGTCACAAGGATCTTGGAAAGATACTACAAGAGACGATCAATTTCTTTTGTAGCCAACTAGAATATGAGGTGGTGTTCCATCCAATAGACCCCACTCGCCATGAGATAATATACGAAGATAGAAGCCTTACTGTAGAATCTCTGCCTTTACAACATCGTGTACCTTGTTGTGGATTCTTATTTCGCGAAAAAGCCGGACTACCACATATCCGCCGAGATATGATTGACTTTTGTAAGATACCACTATCACAAATTGGAAACATCAAGGCGGGTAATGATTGGGTTATGGATGACGGGACTATCATTCCCAATCATCGCTTAGTAACCCCAGCAGATCCGCCACGTAGCTATGCGTATTGTTCAGACACTCGTTACCAAGAATCTTTATCTACCATGGTGGAGGATGTAGACCTTCTTTATCATGAGAGCACTTATGCAGAGGATATGATCAAACATGCTAGGCTTTACCATCACAGCACTGCACGCCAAGCAGCACTTATTGCAAAGAAGGCTCATGTAGGTAAGCTATTACTAGGTCATTACTCCGCACGTTATGACAATGAACAAATCTTGCTAAATGAGGCTAAGGAAGTCTTCCCTAACACTATGCTTTCTCATGAAGGTGATATAATACCTATAATAAAAAAAGGATGAAAGAATGCTGCGCCAGTCGTAAGCTTGCTATACTCAATAGAAATTTAAACGTATGTGAATCATGAACGGAGAGAAATTTACAAATACATCCATCTCTATCAAAGGTCTTTTAGGCTTAATTGAGGCCAAGGATATTGCTATTCCAGAAATTCAACGTCCGTTTGTTTGGAAAAATAGTCAGGTACGCGACCTAATAGACTCGCTTTACAAGGGCTATCCTACAGGTTACATCATCCTTTGGAAGAATCCTAACGTAAAGCTAAAAGATGGCACTATATCCTCGGGCAAGAAAGTAATCATAGACGGACAACAGCGTATTACGGCGTTAATGACAGCCGTTGCTGCACAGAAAGTATTCAACAACGAGTTCAAGGAATGTCGTATAAAGATTGCTTTCAATCCATTCGCTGCCCTCGATTATGCCAACGGCAACAGCGAAGCGGAAATTTTTGCAGTACAAACGCCTGCACACTTAAAGAGCAAACATTGGATTCCCGACATCTCGGAGATATTCAACACATCATTTTGTTCGTGGACTTTTATCCCAAAGTATATTGAGCAGAATCCTAACATGACAGGCGAGGATTTGCAGAGGGTTCTCAACACACTAAAAGGGATAGAGGCTACCCAGATGGGAGTGATAGAACTGTCGGAGAAACTCGATATAGACGTGGTGACAGACATCTTCATCCGCATCAACTCCAAAGGTTCCGCTCTTAGTCAAGGCGACTTCGTAATGTCCAAAATGGCGGCTGATGAGGCGCACAAGGGAAATACCTTGCGCAAAATCATCGATTATTTCAGCCATCTGTCAGTGGTACCCACTTACTACAATTACATCAAGGAATATGATACTGAGTTTGCTGCAAGTGGCTATTTGGAAAAACTGGCGTGGCTTTCTACAGACATGGAGACTGTGTATGACCCTGCTTGTGATGACGTTATACGTGTCGCCTTTATGCACAAATTGAAGCGAGCAAAACTGGCGGAACTTGTGCAGTTGCTTACAGGGCGCGACTTTGAGACCCGAGATTTCAAAGAGGAGATTGTGGATGATACGTTCAAGCAAATGTATGAAGGTGTACTAAACGTCATCAGCCAACACAACTTCACGCAGTTTATGATAGCCATCAAGTCGGCTGGTTTCATTTCGAGCAAGATGGTCACTTCAAACATGGCTCTTGATTTTGCCTACACCATACACCTGTTGCTCCAAAAGTCAGACGTACCTGTTGCAGAGCGGAAACGTATCGTTCAGAAATGGTATGTGTTGTCTGCTCTTACTGGAAGGTACAGCACCTCGCCTGAGTCTGCATTTGCCCGGGATTTGCGCCAGATTAGCGAAAGAGGAGTGCCGACGATGTTAAAGGCAATGGAAGATGCTATCCTGTCGGAAAACTTCTGGACGGTAGCTTTGCCACAGAATTTGAACTCCACATCAACGACAAACCCTACCTATCTTGTATATCTGGCAGCTCAGGTTTACTTCAACGACATCTCTTTGTTGTCTTCAAATATAACAGTGCGTGAGTTGATAAGCCTTGGTGGGGACGTTCATCACATCTTCCCCAAGAAATATCTCATCAAGAATAACTATAGCAAGAACTTCTATAATCAGGAAGCCAACTACGCTTATCTTGACAGACCTGTGAATGAATCGATAGGTATGCGTGCGCCAAAAGACTATTTCACTGCTGCATTGAAGCAGTGCGAGACCAAGCTAGCTGTATGTGGTTCTATCATTGATACAGATATCCTCAGGGCTAACCTAATAGCAAACTGTATTCCCAATGACGTTTTTACGTTGGATAGTGATTCGTACCCAGAGTTCCTAGAACAACGCCGCCTTCTAATGGCACAGAAGATACGTCACTATTATGAGAGCTTATAAGTCTCAGTGGTAAATTGAGTGTTCATTAACCTATATGGAATTACCATTTCAGATAAGGAAGAGCAAACAGATGATAGTATTCATCGGCATTCAGGCCTGCGGCAAGACAACATTCTATAAGGAATGGTTGGCTTGTCATGGATTAGTGCATATAAATCTCGACACACGTCAACAAACAGACGTACACCTTCTTGATGGCTACACCCGAAAAGGCTCTATGCGACCTCATCGCCTGTGCACCCAAGGTGAACCTGCGCTATCTGAAAGATGTGGAGCGATTCCTCAGTGAAGACCTCCGTATGGACATGGACGATTTCCTCAAGATGGATGTCTCCGTTTTCGAACGATACGCAGAGGTGGGCAGGAAAGCCACTTCCATCCAGACCATCATTAAATATTTGAAAAAGAGATGAACAACGGGAAGAATTACATAGCATCGTTTGACGAGTATCTCCGCCAGGGAGAACCTTCTAAACAGGAGAGTGCTGCCAACTGGCAGACTGCCATCGGACTGCAGGCTGTGGACGGCTTGCAGCCTTCGG
>CAVHUZ010000063.1:1550-13682 GCA_963639545.1 Bacteroidaceae bacterium | reverse complement strand
TATGTGGCTGACCGCGAAAACAACGTCAAGCAACTCACCAACGATGGCTCTCGAGACATCGTCTATGGACAGAGTGTACACAGAGATGAGTTTGGTATTGATGGCGGACTATTCTGGAGTCCTTCAGGAAAGCAGATTGCCTTCTATCGTATGGACCAAAGCATGGTCACCGACTATCCCCTTATCAATGTGCCAGAGATTAATTGGAGTCCGAAGGATGGCCAGTCGCGTTGCGCCACACCTGCCCCAGAGAAATATCCTATGGCGGGGGAGACAAGCCATAAGGTAACAGTAGGTATCTACGATTTCACCACCCAACAAGTGGTCTACCTCAAGGCTGGCGACCCAACCGATCGATATTTCACCAACATAGCTTGGAGTCCTGATGGCGATTTGATTTATATGTTTGAGCTCAATCGGGATCAAAACGATTGTTACCTCAATGCCTACAACCCCACAACAGGTGAAAAGGTTGCTACGCTTTATCATGAAACTGATGCCAAATATGTAGAACCACTCCACCCCATCGTGTTCTTACCTTGGGACAAGAGCAAGTTTGTACTGCAGAGCCAGAAAGATGGTTACAACCACCTATACCTTTTTAATAATAAGGGACAAGAACTCAAACAGATCACTCAAGGCAAATGGGTGGTTATGGACATGATAGGGTTTGACACCAAGCGTCATAGCATAGTGTACGCAAGTAATGAATGCAACCCCATTCAGCGAAACCTATGGAGCGTCAACGTAGACAACGGCAAGCGAACGCTCCTTGACAATGGACGTGGATGGCATAATGGTGTGCTCAGCAAGAAAGGCAATCGCGTAGTGGATAGCTATAGCGAGCCTACCGTTCCACGAGTGATAAACGAAATCAGTCTAGGTAGTAAGCCACAGACCACTAACCTTCTTACTGCAGCTGACCCATGGAAAGAGTATAATGTTCCAGAATATAGTAGCGGAACCATCAAAGCCGCAGATGGCACCACGGATCTGTATTGGCGCATGGTTAAGCCTATCGGTTTTGACCCAACCAAGAAATATCCCACTGTGGTTTACGTCTATGGAGGACCTCATGCTCACAACGTAGATGCGCGTTGGCACTACGCTTCACGTTCATGGGAGACCTATATGGCACAGAAAGGTTACTTACTCTTTATATTGGATAATAGAGGAAGTGAGCACCGTGGAAAGGATTTTGAACAAGTCACATTCCGTCAATTAGGGCAGGAGGAAATGAAAGACCAGATGAAAGGTGTAGACTATCTCAAATCCTTACCCTACGTTGACCCTAATCGTATCGGTGTACACGGATGGTCTTTTGGCGGATTTATGACTATCTCACTCATAACCAACTACCCTGATGTATTCAAAGTGGGTGTAGCTGGAGGTCCTGTAATCGATTGGAAATGGTACGAAGTGATGTATGGAGAGCGTTATATGGATACCCCACAAGCTAACCCAGAGGGGTACGCAAAGACTTCGTTGCTAGCCAAAGCCAAAGATCTCAAAGGCAAACTGCAAATAATCACAGGTCTTAACGATCCAACCGTAGTACCACAACATTCTTATAGTTTTCTTAAAGCATGTATTGCAGCAGGTACACAACCCGATTTCTTCGTATACCCTGGTGAACCTCACAACATGCGCGGTCATCAAAGCGTACATCTACACGAACGTATCACACAATACTTTGAAGATTACTTAAAACCAATAGCTCAATGAAGATATTACTATTAGGAGGAGGCGGACGTGAACACGCCTTAGCATGGAAGATTGCTCAAAGCAACAAATGTGAGCAACTGTTTATAGCTCCAGGCAATGCTGGTACGAGCACTGTGGGCACCAATGTCAATATTGGTGTAAACGATTTCGACAAATTAAAGGATTTCGTACTTGACCATGCTATAGATATGGTTGTGGTAGGACCTGAAGATCCATTGGTTAATGGTATCTACGATGCATTTAAAGCTGACGCACGCACCGCATCTGTGCCCGTAATTGGTCCATCTAAGCAAGGTGCAGTACTAGAAGGTTCCAAGGACTTTGCCAAAGGATTCATGAAACGTCATCACATTCCAACGGCAGCTTATGAGACCTTTGATGGCACAACATTAGAGGAAGGACTACATTTCCTCGAAACACTTAATCCACCTTACGTGCTGAAAGCCGATGGTCTTGCTGCAGGAAAAGGCGTGCTCATTGTTCCTACATTAGACGAAGCTAAGAAAGAACTCAAAGAGATGTTGAGCGGAATGTTTGGCAATGCCTCAGCAAAGGTAGTAATCGAAGAGTTTCTTAGCGGCATTGAGTGCTCGGTATTCGTACTTACTGACGGCAAACATTACCAGATTTTGCCCGAAGCTAAAGACTACAAGCGCATTGGCGAACATGACACGGGTCTGAACACGGGTGGCATGGGTAGCGTTTCACCTGTTCCTTTTGCCACAAGCGAATGGATGCAGAAAGTGGAAGACCAGATTATCCGCCCTACCGTAGATGGACTTGCAGAAGAAAACATTGATTATAAAGGATTTATATTCTTTGGTTTGATCAACGTAAAAGGTGAGCCTATGGTTATCGAATACAACTGCCGTATGGGAGATCCAGAGACAGAAAGTGTGATGCTGCGTCTCAAGACCGACATCGTAGATCTCTTTGAGGGTGTAGCCAATGGCAATCTTGATACATACAAGGTAGAGTTTGACAATCGCGCTGCAGGTTGCGTGATGTTGGTTAGTGGCGGTTATCCTCAAGCTTACAAGAAAGGATATGCCATCACTGGTCTTGATCAGGTAAATGATGCGGTGGTGTTCCACGCTGGCACTGCTTTAAAAGATGGACAAGTGGTAACTAGCGGAGGACGTGTCATTGCTGTAAGTTCATACGGAAAGGATATTCATGCTGCCTTGAAACATAGTTTCGAAGAAGCTGACAAGATTAATTTCCAAGACAAATATTTCCGTCGCGACTTAGGTCAAGATTTGTAAATGAAGCGAATACAAAACAAAATTGCAGAAAGTAGGTGGTCTCTGCCGATACTTGCCCCAATAGCCATCGCATTGTGGGGCGCGGCAGGGATCGCCAACTATCATATTTGGATCAACTTATTGTGCTTGTTGCTTTCTACCTATCTTATGGTAGAACTCAACAACGCAAATGCTTTGATACGTATCTATAGCCGTATGGTATCCTGTGCGTTCGTGGTTATGGCAACCATTGCAATGTTTCAGATGGAATCATATAGGTCAGCTATTGTGATTTTGTGTATCGTTGGCTATTACACCAGTATCTTTCGTACCTACCAAGAGCCCGCTTCGCCAGGTTGGACCTTCTATGCATTCATTTGCGTTGGATTGGCAAGCATCGTTTGGGTGCAAACGTTGTTCTTCCTGCCTTTCCTATGGCTAACAATGGCCATCAATCTTCGGGCTTTAAGCTTTCGCAATTTCTGCGCTTCCATCTTCGGTTTAGTCCTCCCCTATTGGATTTATGCTGCTTTTGTGGTTTCAACTGGAGACTTCACCATTTTTATTAATCATTTCACAGATATCGCAACATTCGACAAGCCATTCAACTATGAAGCTTTGTCTATCAACCAAATTATAACAGCGTCTTTTGTTATTCTTTGCAGTATCATTGGCACATTCCACTTTTTGCGTCAACAGTTCAATGATAACTTACGCACCAGAATGATATATCAGGTGTTTATAATTATCAATTCTGTTGCTTTAGCGTTTCTCTTGTTGCAACCACAACATTACGATGCACTATTGGGTATATTGATAGCAAGCACATCACCATTGATTGCGCATTTCATAGCTCTTACTCACACCCGATGGACCAATATGTTATTTAAATTATTGTGTCTATTGTCATTGGCGCTTGTCGTTTATAACTTATGGATCAACTTATCGACATTCTTACCAGCTATGGCTATATAGGTATGCTTATCTCTGCCTTTTTGGCTGGTAGCTTTTTTCCTTTCAGCAGTGAGGCAGTGATGCTTGCATTATTGGCAGCAGGTCTCAATCCTATCGAATTGATTATTTATGGTTCAGTGGGGAACGTTGCGGGATCAATGTTCAACTATACCATTGGACGCATGGGAAAACTAGAGTGGATTGAGAAATACTTACATGTCAAGAAGGAGAGTATAGACCGAGCCCAACGTTTCATGGCTGGGCATGGCGCATGGATGGGCTTTTTTGCTTTCATCCCTATCTTGGGAAGTGGTATAACCATTGTTTTGGGACTATCTAGAGCTAACATTCCTTTGTCGGTTTTAAGCATTACGATAGGTAAAGTCTTAAGATATATTATCCTAGTATATGGGGTAACATTCATATTTTGACACTCGTCATATAATAGAAGGACGAATCAAGAAATGAAATATAGGAATCGTTTACATATTTAAAATAAAATAAAAAACTCACATACATTACCATAGTCCCATCATATTTTAGTATTTTTGCAACTTAGTAAAGAGAAATAACAACCAAAGTGTGGTAATTGATCCACAGTTTTTAATTATTTAATAACATCAATGAAAAAGTTTAAACTGGTGGACACAGTGATTGGATGGGTTGCATTCTTTATTGCAGCCTTTGTTTACTGTTCCACAATTGAACCGACAGCCAGCTTTTGGGACTGTCCTGAATTCATTACAACAGGGTATAAACTTGAGGTTGGTCACCCACCCGGGGCACCATTCTTTGCACTTACAGCCAATCTCTTTTCTCACTTCGCAAGTGATCCAAGCCAAGTAGCACGATGGATCAACACGATGAGCGCCTTGTTGTCTGCCACATGTATTATGTTCCTCTTCTGGACCATTACGCATTTGGTTCGCAAACTGATTGTTCGCGATGAAGACACCACATTCTCTTTGGCAAAAACTATTGCCATTGAAGGATCGGGATTGGTTGGTGCGCTTATCTATACATTTAGCGACACATTTTGGTTTTCTGCAGTTGAAGGTGAGGTTTATGCTTATTCGTCTGCATTCACAGCCATAGTATTTTGGCTTATCTTGAAATGGGAAGACTGTGCGGATCAGCCACATAGCGACCGATGGTTGATATTAATCACCTATATGACTGGTTTGTCAATCGGCGTTCACTTGCTTAACTTGCTATGTATCCCAGCCATTGTACTGGTCTACTATTATAAGAAGGTACCAGATGCTAACCTAAAGGGGTCATTATTGGCTTTGTTGGTATCCGTAGTATTAGTAGCAGCCGTACTATATGGTGTGGTTCCAGGCATCATCACTGTAGGTGGATGGTTCGAGCTATTCTTTGTAAACACCTTGGGCATGCCTTTCAATACAGGCGTGATAGTATATATCCTATTATTGGTAGGCGCATTCGTATGGGCTATCTTCGAAACTTACCAAGACAAGAACGCTACTCGCGAGAACATCGCATTCCTTGTAGCATTTGGCCTATTGGGTATTCCTTTCTACGGATATGGATGGTCAGCCTTCTTTACTGGTGTAGTAATCTTGGCTATTGTGTTCTTTGTTTTGCGCCTAAAGCGTGCTGACAAGGATAAGAAAGCGAAGGTAGCTATCGTTAGTTCACGAATCAAGAATACTGCATTGCTTTGTATGCTTATGTTGATGATTGGCTATTCAAGCTATGCGCTGATTGTGATTCGTTCGTCTGCTAATCCTCCAATGGATCAAAACTCTCCTGAGGATATCTTTACTCTCGGCAACTACCTAAGCCGTGACCAATATGGTGATCGTCCTTTGCTTTACGGACAAGCCTATACCTCACAGCCTGCAGTGGCTGAGGATGGCATGCATTATAAGTTTAATGAAGGTGCACCTATCTACGAACGTAAAGAAAAGGCTAGCCCTGATGAGCCGGATAGTTACTTCAAAGTAAGAAACAAGTCTACTCAGGTGTTCCAACAGAACATGTTCTTCCCACGTATGTATGATGCTGCACATGCAAGCAACTACGAGCAATGGATGGGTGGCATAAAAGGACACGATGTAGATGGCGTAAAGGTTCCTACACAATTAGAGAACCTAAAGTTCTTCTTCTCATACCAATGCAACTTTATGTATTGGCGCTATTTCATGTGGAACTTTGCAGGTAGACAGAATGGTCTACAAGGAAATGGCGAAAAGGAACATGGCAACTGGCTTACTGGATTCGATTGGTTTGACAATCATGTCCTAGGATTGGGTGATCAAAGCAAAATGCCAGATTTGCTCAAGAATGATAAGGGCCATAACGTGTTCTACTGTTTGCCACTATTCTTAGGATTAATAGGTTTGTTCTGGCAGGCATTCCGCGGCAAGAGAGGTATCCAACAATTCTGGGTGGTATTCTTCCTCTTCTTTATGACGGGTCTTGCAATTGTGATTTACCTTAACCAAACTCCATCTCAGCCTCGTGAGCGTGACTATGCGTATGCAGGATCGTTCTACGCATTTGCTATTTGGTGTGGTATGGGCGTTGCAGCACTCTACGATTGGGCGAAGAAACTCAAAGTGCCAGCTGTTTTGTCTGCAAGCGTAATCTCATTGGTATGCTTGTTAGTTCCAATACAAATGGCATCCCAAACATGGGATGATCACGATCGTTCAGGTCGCTATACTTGTCGTGACTTCGGTCAAAACTATCTCATGTCACTACAAAAAGAAGGCAACCCTATCATCTTTACCAATGGTGACAATGATACCTTCCCATTGTGGTACAATCAAGAAGTAGAAGGCGTACGCACCGACGCACGAGTATGTAATCTTTCTTACTTACAGACCGACTGGTACATTGACCAGATGCGCCGTCCAGCATACGACTCTCCATCGCTACCAATCAATTGGTCACGTCTTGACTATGTTAGCGGAACCAATGAATATGTTCCAGTTGCGCCCGACTTCAAGCAGACTGTGCTTAAGTACTATCAAGATAATCCCGAAGTGGCTCGCAAGCAATATGGTGACGATCCATTTGAGTTGAAGAACATCCTTAAGTATTGGGTATGTTCAAAGGATGCAGACAATCATGTCATCCCAACAGATACGGTGTATGTAACTATCGATAAGAATGCAGTGCGCAAGAGCGGAATGTTGTTACCATCAGATAGTATCCCCGACAAGATGATTATCTCGCTTCATGGAAAAGATGCGCTTTATAAGAGCGACTTGATGATGCTTGAACTGATCGCTAATTGTAACTGGACACGTCCTCTATATGTAGCGCTAACTGTGGGTTCTGACAACTTCATGAATCTTGGCGACAACTTTGTTCAAGAAGGTCTTGCCAACCGCATCACTCCATTCAGAACTGTTAACGACAACGTACCAGGCGATCATACAATAATGGATACCCAGAAGACCTACGATGCAGTGATGAACCGCTTTAAGTGGGGAGGCTTGCGCGCCAAAGGATTCTACATGGATGAGACCATTTTGCGTCTATGCTACACCCATCGACGTTTGATGGCTGATTTGGCATTGCAACTCATCCAAGAAGGTCAAGACGCGAAGGCTCTTAAGGTTTTGGAAAAAGCTGAACAGGAATTGCCAAGCTACAATGTACCATTAGAATATGTAAGTGGCGCAGGGCAAATCGCACAAGCCTACTACCTATTGGGCAAGACCAAGAAGGCCGAAGAATACATTAATTGGATGTGGAAGAATGGTTCTCAGTTTATCAGTTACTACACATCACTTAATGAGAACGGCTTTAACATGTCACAATCAAGTGTTGGTATGCATTTGCAGATCTTAGGAACATTGATGCAAATCACCTCACAATATGACAAGACATGGTGCGATGCACACAACGCTCAGTTCAATGGTATGATAAAAGCATGCCAAGCGCGTGGTTATAACTTCGGACAACAATGATCATTGAGCAACCGGCTAAATTCTTAAGGTGGTTATACCCCCATGCCTTATGGCGTATGAACCCATCCGAACGTGTGGTTTACCTCACGTTCGATGATGGGCCCATACCCGAGGCAACCCCTTTCATTCTGGATCAGCTAGATCAGTTTGGCGTCAAAGCTACTTTCTTCATGGTAGCTGACAACGTAAGAAAATATCCGGAGCTATATAAAGAGATTGTTAATCGTGGTCACCAAGTGGGCAATCACACTTATCACCACATGGGTTCCTTTAAACATTGGACGCTAACCTATGCGGTAGATGTGACCGAAGCCAACGGCTTAATACACGCTAAATACTTCCGTCCACCTCATGGATGGCTACGACACACAGTATATTGGTGGGTAAAGCTACATTATAGAGTGGTAATGTGGGACTTAGTAACACGCGACTACTCTAAATGGCTCAATGCCGATGACGTATTTAATAATATCAAGAAGTACACGAGAAATGGTTCTATTATTACGTTCCATGACTCACTCAAAAGCATTGATAAGCTAAAGACCGCTCTACCAAGGTCTCTTCAATGGTTGAAAGAACAAGGGTACGAGATGCGTCGTTTACCCGACGACCCCGAAGAAACCAAGTAAACATTTTCTATATCAAGAACAAGGAGATAAGTACAATCGTAGTATTTATCTCCTTATTCTTGATATACGATAGAGACAAACGATTTAACCCCAATCAGCCAATAGGCCAATTGGGGTTAATCTTATAGAAGAATCTTTATTAATTATGCATCTTCGGCCTTCTGCTCAGCTTCATGCTGAGTAATGAGCTGCTGTTGGATGTCATTTGGAACAAGCTCGTAACTTGCGAACTTAGTTGTGAACGAGGCACGACCACCAGTGAGCGAACTCAATGAGATACTATAATTAGCGAGTTCTTTCAAAGGAATCTTCGCTTGAAGCTTCTGATAGCCAGCTTCGGTGTCCATACCCATAATCATCGCTCTGCGACCTTGCAAATCACTCATCACATCACCCATGTAATCAGCGGGGACAAATACTTCAAGATCATAGATTGGCTCAAGAATCTTAGGACCAGCTGCTTTGAAAGCATCTGCAAATGCATGACGAGCAGCAAGCATGAATGAAAGTTCGTTAGAGTCTACCGGGTGCATCTTTCCGTCATACACAACGACACGGACATCACGTGCGTAAGAACCAGTTAGAGGTCCATGCTCCATACAATCCATTACACCTTTTAAGATAGCTGGCATAAAGCGTGCATCAATAGCACCACCAACTACTGAATTTAAGAAAACGAGCTTTCCGCCCCACTCTAGCTCCACTTCTTCACGGTTCTTGATATTCATCTTAAACTCTTGACCATTGAAGTTGTAAGATGTAGGATCGGGCATACCTTCTGCGTATGGTTCTACGATAAGATGCACTTCGCCAAACTGTCCTGCGCCACCACTTTGCTTCTTGTGACGATAATCAGCACGCGCCTTCTTTGTAATAGTTTCACGATATGGAATACGTGGTTCTTCAAACTTGACCGCTAATTTCTCGTTGTTTTCCATACGCCATTTCAATGTACGGAGATGGAACTCACCTTGACCATGTACAATAGTTTGGCGTAGTTCTTTACTTTGTTCCACTACCCACGTTGGATCTTCTTGACGCATCTTCAGCAATGCAGCCATCATCTTTTCGGTATCTTGCTCATTGACTGCCTTGATTGCGCGAGAATATTTAGAGTTGGGGTATTTGATAAAGTCGAATCTTTCTTCTGTACCTTTACCATTAAGGGTGTTTCCCGTCTTTACATCTTTTAGTTTTACTGTGCATCCTAAATCTCCGGCATTGAGTTGTTCCACAGCGATACGATTAGCACCTGCGCAAGCAAAGATCTGGCCAAGACGTTCTTTGCTTCCTCTATCTGCATTTGCCAAGTCATCGCCTGGTTTCACACTACCGCTCATTACTTTAAAGTAACTCACTTCACCGATATGTGGTTCTAGTCCTGTCTTAAAGAAATATAGGCTTTCGGGGCCAGCAGAATCAGGTGTAACCTCCTCACCACGTGTATTATGAACCTTTGGCATCTCGCTTACGAAAGGCACCACATTGCCTAAGAACTCCATCAAACGCTGAACACCCATATCCTTATGTGCATCTACGCAGAACACAGGGAAAATGCTACGAGTCACAAGACCTTTACGAATACCTTCGCGCATCTCATCTTCAGTAAGCGACTCTTCCTCAAAGAATTTTTCCATTAAGCCTTCATCGTTCTCTGCTGCAGCTTCCACCAAGGCACGATGAAGTTCCATTGCTTTATCCTTCTCTTCTTCAGGGATATCCTCACGCTTAGGTGCGCCACCATCAGGTCCCCAAGAGAGTTTCTTCATGATTAGCACATCAATGATTTCGTGGAAACCAGGACCAGTTTCAACAGGATATTGCACCTGTACGCACTTAGGACCATAAATCTCTTGCATATTCTGCATCAAGAGATCAAAGTCGCACTTATCTGAATCCAGTTGGTTGATAAGGAAGATAACGGGCTTCTTAAGTTTCTCGGTATATCTGAAGTTGTTTTGCGTACCTACTTCCGGACCATATTGTCCATTGATAAGAATGACAGCTTGATCCGTAACGTTGAGTGCAGTAATGGCTCCCCCTACAAAGTCGTCACTACCTGGGCAATCAATAATGTTCAGTTTTTTATTATTCCACTCAACATGCAAAACTGTTGGGAATACGCTATAACCATATTCTTGCTCTACTGGGAAATAGTCGCTCACTGTATTCTTTGCTTCAACAGTGCCACGACGTTTAATAATACCAGCTTCAAAAAGCATACTCTCGGCAAGTGTAGTCTTGCCGCTTCCCGCACTGCCAAGCAAGGCAATGTTCTTGATTTCGTTTGTCTGATATACTCTCATATTCAGAAAGATTTAAGTTGTTAGTAATATCGATTTTTAGGTTTCTTTTCTTTTATGAGATATTATAATATCCCTTTCCGCCGTCTAAGTTAGTCTATTTTCACCAAAACACCAAAACAAACGGCAAATATCTATGCATTTTTTAAAACAAATTAGTATTTTTGCAAATGATATGGCGGGTATTTACATACATATTCCTTTTTGTAAAAGCCGATGCATATATTGCGGCTTCTATTCTTCCACTTTGGTTTCAATGCAAGACGACTACGTAGAAGCCTTGTGCCGCGAGATGCAGTTACGACAAACAGAGAGTCAAGATATTCGTACGATATACCTTGGAGGCGGTACCCCTAGCCAACTATCTGAAGCCAACCTTCGCAAGATATTTGACCATCTATATTCTATATACGCTCCACAAGCCAATGAGGTCACAATAGAATGTAACCCAGATGATGTTACACCTGCTTTCGCAAAACTGTTGCCCACACTCGGGGTCAATCGCGTATCAATGGGGGTACAAAGCTTCTCGGACAAGCGTCTACAGTTTCTTCGCCGCCGTCACACCGCAGACCAAGCGTTAAGAGCTTTGGACTATTTACACAATGCTGGAATAGAGAACATATCCATTGATCTCATATTTGCTTATCCCAACGAAACGTTAGAAGAAGCGCTACAAGATATTGAGACCGCAGCACAAGTAGATGTAACACATATATCAGCTTACAATCTGATGTACGAAGAGGGTACCATTCTTAACGAATGGCTTCTACAACATAAAATAGAAGAGGTGGACGAAGAGTTATCCCTTACCATCTACAACCATATTATGGATATCATGAGCGCATATGGCTATGAACATTATGAAATAAGCAACTTTGCTAAACCAGGATATCGTAGCAAACACAACAGTAGCTATTGGCAGGATATACCTTATTTAGGATTGGGGGCTTCTGCATGTTCCTATGACCAACAGACACGAAAACAAAACATTGCAAATGTATCTCAATATATTGCCGCTATCAGTAAAGGCGCGTTGCCACAAGATGTCGAAAGAGTAACACCTATAAGCCATTACAATGATATCGTGATGACAGCCTTACGCACTTGTGAAGGTATAGATCTAAGCAAAATCAAGCAACATTTTGGACAAGATGTCGTCACTTATCTGCTTCACCAAGCTATACCTTATATTAATAAGAACTTGTTAGAGCAAACGAATAATCATCTGAAGTTAACCAAGGATGGTATCTTTCTCAGTGATGGCATCACAACCGAACTAATGCAGATAAACGAATAAGAGGATATAATATATTAAAAAGCGAACCAG
>CAVHUZ010000063.1:0-1512 GCA_963639545.1 Bacteroidaceae bacterium | reverse complement strand
TATTTTGTATAATCAAAAAATAGACTTAATTTAGCACTCAAGTATAAAAACAACCTAAACAATTAGTTAAACCTTATTATTTATGAACGACGAAAATCAAAATGCCTTTTCAGGTCGCATTGATACCAAGAAGTTGTGGCAACTTGTAGCTATCATTGTGGCAACCGTTGTAGTTTGGAATCTCCCCATTACATGCTTCGGCATCAATGGGCTTACCATTGTTCAGCAACGTATCATCGCAATCTTTGTGTTTGCCACGCTTTCTTGGCTTACCGAGTGTATTCCATCATGGGCCACCTCACTAGCCATTATCACTTCGATGTGTTTCACGGTTTCCAACAATGCGCTCACGTGTTTCAAGGGCGACCATGTTGGCGAATTAATGAAGTCGGACGAGATTATGGCATCCTTTGCTGATCCTGTTATCATGCTGTTCCTAGGAGGCTTTATCCTTGCTATAGCTGCTACCAAATCAGGATTAGACGTCTTGTTAGCTCGCAACCTGATCCGTCCTTTCGGAAACAAGAGCGAGAATGTGCTTCTCGGATTCCTACTCATCACTGGTTTGTTCTCTATGTTTGTGTCAAACACCGCCACTGCAGCCATGATGCTCACATTCTTGACACCTGTCTTTGCTGCACTCCCCGCCAACGGAAAGGGTCGCATAGCGTTAACCCTCAGCATTCCTTTAGCAGCCAACATCGGTGGTATGGGTACCCCTATCGGTACGCCTCCTAATATGATTGCCATGAAGTATCTCAATGATCCCGCAGGCCATAACCTTGATTTAGGTTTTGGACAATGGATGGCATTTATGTTTCCTTTCGTAATTATTTTGCTTCTGATTTGTTGGCGTCTTCTTTTACACTTCTTCCCATTCTCAAAGAAGACCATCGACCTAGAGATTAAAGGTAACGTACAACGTGGTTGGCGTATGTGGGTGGTAGCTATCACCTTTATTGTTACCATCTTGTTATGGGTGATTCCTAAGAGTGTTACCGGCATCGACTCAAACACAGTCGCAATGTTGCCTATGGGTGTATTTGCCATTACTGGCGTTATCAACGCAAAGGACCTACAAGAAATCAACTGGAGTGTCATTTGGATGGTTGCCGGTGGCTTCGCCTTAGGTCTTGGAATGAATGGTAGTGGTCTTGCAGATGCAGCTATCGAGAGCATTCCATTCGGTCAATGGAGTCCTATTGCTATCCTTGTCATCTCAGGATTGATCTGCTATTTCCTCTCCAACTTCATTTCAAATACAGCCACCGCAGCGCTGCTTGTTCCTATCTTGGCAGTGGTTTGCTCGGGTATGGGAGATAAACTTGCAGGTATCGGCGGTACCACAACCGTCTTGATTGGTATTGCTATTGCAGCTAGCTCTGCTATGTGTCTACCAATATCCACACCTCCTAATGCTATCGCCTACTCCACAGGTTTGGTTAAACAAAACGACATGCTCAAGATTGGTCTCATTTGCGGTTTAATCTCCTTAGGTCTTGGTTATACCAT
>CAVHUZ010000062.1:0-13697 GCA_963639545.1 Bacteroidaceae bacterium | reverse complement strand
TTTTCAGTAATTTTGCACGCCTAAGATTATGGTCTGACGAATGACAATTGTTGTCTAATCATCAGCTAATAACCGATTGAAACAGAATAAAAACAAAAAAACAAATAAATAACATGTCAAGCAAGAAGAATCAAAAAGGAACATTAGACGAGTCCTTAAACAGTTCGGAAACTTTCTTTATCAAGAACCGAAAAGCCATCCTTGGAGGTATTGGTGCCGTGGTCGTGATTATCATCGCCGCCATCCTCTATCATAGCTACGTTTCTCTTCCACGCGAGGATGAGGCAAGCACCGAGCTTAGCAAGAGTGAGCAACTGATGATGCAACAACAATATGAGGCTGCTCTCAAAGGTTTCCAAAAGGTAGCTGAAGACTATAGCGGTACCGATGCTGGCAACTTGGCTAACCTTTACACTGGTCTTTGCTACGCTCATCAAGCTAAACCTAACTGGGCAAAAGCTAAAGAAGCCGTTGAGAAGTTTGACACAAAGAGCGATGCTATCATCAGTCCTGAGTCACAGGTTGCTCTTGGCGACATCTATGCCAACACCAACGAGCTAGACAAGGCTGTAGCTTCATTCAAGAAAGCTGCAGATATGGCTAATAGCAAGGCTACGGACGGTGTAAACCTCAGCGTTGCTCCTATCGCGCTGCTGAAGGCAGGACAGATTCTTGAGAACCAAGGCAAGAAGGCTGAAGCGCTTGAGATCTATCAGAACATCAAGAAGACATACGTTGCTTCACCTATCTATCAAGAGGTGGACAAATATATCGAAAGAGCATCACGATAATGGCTACCGCATTACATAACCTTTCCGACTACGACGTAGCGTCAATACCTGACGCTAGCAATATGCTTATTGGCATTGTCGTATCAGAATGGAACCAAGAGGTCACTGGAGCGCTGCTAAAAGGGGCTATCGACACATTGGAAAAGCATGGTTGCTTACCTGAGAACATTCACGTGAAGACGGTTCCTGGAAGCTTCGAGCTTATTTATGGTGCACAGCAGCTAACCAAGAACGACAGCTATGATGCCGTTATCATCTTGGGTTGCGTCATCCGTGGCGAGACACCTCACTTCGATTATATCTGTCAAGGTGTAACCTACGGCATCGCACATCTCAACGCTACAAGCAACATCCCCGTGATTTATGGTTTGCTTACTACGGAAAACCTAGAACAAGCGTTGGATCGTTGTGGTGGTAAGCTAGGCAACAAAGGTGACGAATGTGCTATTGATGCAATAAAGATGGCTAAGTTTTAAACCGATTATGAAGCTACAGCAACTTTTACAAAGTTTCGAATTTGAGGAGTTCTATCCCGAGATCGGATTAATGTACCCCAACGCTCGTCGCCAACGTGCATCGTTCAAGAAGGCTTTCGAGATGTTGATCAATATGAAAGCGGTTAGTTCTAAGAAGTTTATCCGCTATCAATTGATGCAGGATCCTGACACTAACGAGATGTTTTACGGCGCAGATGACACCTGCTTCAAGGGTCCTTGGGAGGTGGTGATCGGTAAAGAGCTAAAGCGCGACCCACAGGTGGACCTGACTGAAGCTCAGTTGGCAGCCAACTGCCTACTAAATCTGATTTTGATTAGTCGTCATCCACAATCATTCGAAGCTGATTACATCAAGATTACAAGATAGAGCTTACTTATAAAAACTTAATAAGCGCCCCAATAGAAAAAGGATGTTTCATACACAATATGTGATGAAACATCCTTTTTCCTTATTCGTTATTTATCGTGTTATTGAAGACTGTAGATTGGCAGAAAATCTTGTTTATACGCCGTCTTCGTCACTATTATCTGTATTAGTCGTTGGTTGCGATGCGTCTACATCACTTGAGTCAAGGGTGATAGCTTTACGTATAGAACACTTACCATATGGATCTATCAGGACATCAAATGGCATGTAATCGTCACTGTTAGCATTAGGAGAGCCTACACTGGCGCCAAAGCATAGATAATCGTCCTTTGTCGTATTGTACATGAAGCCTACAAAGGCGCTTTTCTCTGCGTAGTAATCTGTTAACAATGAACGGAAGTCGGCCTTAGAGAAGGTTTTATCAAAGAAGACACTACCATCCCGGCGGGTTATCTTCACATCGACCTTGTTATCGTAGTACTTCTGCCCTTCTTCATCAACACTCAAAGCTAAGTCTTTGTCGGCGTAGCGATGAATCGATATCTTCAAGCTATCGCCTCTCCAGACCACATTCTTGCTATATGTGAAATCACTTTGTTGTTGTGTGCCTTTAGGTTTTGGTTTTTGCTTGACGATATGCGTGATGATATCGTTCGTCTTTTTCTCCTTCTTACAGGCTACCAGACCTAGCACCAACAAGCCTAATGATAAACCATAAATGGTAATCTTTCTCATTGTATCATGATTTTAGAATACAAAAGTACGATATTATTCGGGATTTACAAAACGTACAAAGCAAAAGATTAGGCTTCTCCGATATAATGACCCGATATAGATTTAGTAGTGCATAGGAAGCATCCATTATGCATATATGGGCCGTATCGGCTCTTGATATGATTGATAATGCAACTGCAAGTACTAGCTATAAAATAGGAATCCTTCTCCGATCACTTACACTTCTGATACAAATCTGCGAGACTTGAACGTGGCATACCCTTCTGAACCAGAATATCTAGGTCTCGTTTGGCAAGGCTATACTTCTTTTCTTCAATATACACGTTGATGCGAGACAAGATATAATCGGTGTTATTGGGGTCACGTATGATGGCTTGCGTGTAATCGTATTCAGCTAGTAGGAGCTGATCACGACCTTCTTCCATGCCTGCACGAGCCGCATAAGCTAAGGCGCTATCGGGGAATTGCTCTATAAGCACGTTGATCTGGTCCATCGCCTCAGTAGTGTGATGGTCCATATCATTGAGCAAAGCCAAACCTAATTGGGCTTCAAAGTTACCTGGCACTATCGTAAGAAGGTTCGTGTAGTCGAGCCGAGCAAAGTTATATCTGCCTAGTTTGGTATTGACAAAGGCGCGATAATATAACGCAGCGGGGTTACCAGGTTGACGATACAACACCTTATCATACTCTATCTTAGCATAATCCCAATCGCCTAACTGCAGATTCCACGCAGCCTTTTTAAGCATTAGGTCCACACTGTCGGGATGCTGGGCTAGTTCGGCCTTAGCCGCCGATAACGAATCAATCATCCATTGTGGACGCTGAGCCTCCACATGGATGATTGACATAACTGAAAATATAAGCAAAAGGATTCGCTTCATATCTTCTAATAGTAAGTTGTTCTATGTTTTTATTTGGCGTAAGCCACGCTACGCACCTCGCGAATCACGGTGATCTTCACTTGTCCAGGATAGGTCATCTCGTTCTGAATCTTAGTTGCGATTTCGCCAGAAAGCTTCTGCGACTCTTCATCAGACATCTTCTCGGCTCCTACGATGACACGAAGTTCGCGTCCAGCTTGGATTGCGTAAGTCTTAACTACACCTGGATAGCTCATTGCTGTAGCCTCAAGGTCATTCAGACGTTTGATGTATGCTTCCACAATTTCACGACGTGCACCAGGTCGTGCGCCTGATATTGCGTCACAAACCTGAACGATTGGAGCTAGCAACGTAGTCATCTCCACCTCGTCATGGTGCGCTGCGATAGCATTGCAGATATCGGGTTTCTCCTTAAACTTCTCTGCAACCTTTGCACCATAGATAGCATGAGGCAACTCGCTCTCTTCATCTGGCACCTTGCCGATATCGTGTAACAAGCCGGCGCGTTTAGCCTTCTTGGGATTGAGGCCAAGTTCTGAAGCCATTACTGCACAGAGATTAGCGGTTTCACGGGCGTGTTGTAACAGGTTCTGACCGTAAGAAGAACGATATTTCATCTTACCTACAATGCGAATCAGTTCGGGGTGAAGACCATGAATACCGAGATCGATAACGGTGCGCTTACCTGTCTCAACAATTTCGTTGTCCAATTGCTTCTTAACCTTTGCTACCACTTCCTCAATGCGAGCCGGGTGGATTCGGCCGTCAGCTACCAACTGGTGTAATGCCAAGCGGCAAATCTCACGGCGGATAGGATCAAAGGCTGAGATAACGATTGCCTCAGGGGTATCATCAACAACAATCTCAACACCTGTTGCAGCTTCAAGCGCACGAATGTTACGTCCCTCACGACCGATGATGCGTCCTTTTACTTCATCATTATCGATATGGAACACACTCACCGAATTCTCAATCGCCGTCTCTGTAGCTACGCGTTGTATGGTTTCAATGACTATTTTCTTAGCTTGCTGGTTGGCGTTGAGCTTTGCCTCATCAATGATTTCGTTAACGTAGCTTGCTGCATCTAGCTTAGCTTGGTCCTTCAAGCTCTCTATCAAACTCTTCTTTGCTTCCTCCGCACTCAGCCCTGAGAGTTCCTCAAGCTTGGCGCGTTCACGGTCTTGCATCTTCTCTAGGTCTTGTTGTTTCTGCAACAACACCTTCTTTTCGTTGTCCAATCTCTGTTGGAACTGTTCCACTTCTTGACGATGACGACCTATTTCCTCTTGGCGTTGGTTCAAGCTCAACTCGCGTTGTTTGAGGCGATTCTCGCTTTGCTGAATCTTTTGGTTACGCACTTGAACTTCCTTTTCCAGTTCGCTTTTCTTATTAAGAAACTTTTCTTTGACCTCAAGAAGCTTCTTTTCTTTGATAACACTTGCCTCTTTCTCGGCATTTGCTACCATCTCTTTGTATTTGCCCGTAAGCACATATCGGAACAATAAATATCCCAAAGCGCCGCCTATTAATAATGCGACAACACCTATTATAATATATTCCATTTGATTTTAGTAAATAATTATTCTCGTTATTAAAGCACTTGTTCTATTTCATTGGTGAGCTTATCGAGAATATCACAAAAAGGTTTGGTATCGATGCGTTTTTCATTTTTCTTCAATTGCAATGCAATATCGAGCATAACCATATACAATATGTCCTTATCCGACTTTACGCCTTTAAAGTGTCCGAAATACGTATTTACTGTATCTGTTATTAATTTAGCCGCAGAACGATAGTACTCCTCTTCTTCAAGTGGAGCATTCACCGATAGTTCGGTGTCATACAAATGCAATCGAATATGTATTTTTTCGTCCGCCATCTTTTTGTTTATTTCTCGCTCAGAAGTGTAATACACTTGTTTACATCTCTAATAAGCTTGGCTAATCGTTTCTGAGCCGACTCCATATCACCATCGGTTATCTCTATCATCTTCGCCATCATTAGAGATTTATAGTCATTCTCGGCTTGAGCGAGCTTGCCTTTGAGCGCTTTTATCTCCACGTCGCGCTCGTCCACCATCGCATAGAGCTCTTCATTTTCTTTCTTAAGCTGCTCAAAGCGAAGAATCAATTGGCGCACACGGGTGGAATGCCTATTCAGTAAGGTCTCGTTCTCGTCCATAAATGACTGATTCAATATTAATGCTACAAAGTTACATTAATCTCCTTGTTTATACAAATTATTTCAAACTTATTTCTTTTCGTCCTCGGCATCGTTATTGCGAGGTTCTTTCTTGGCCAACATCACTACTTGGTAAACAAAGTCAGTGGTCCATTTGCGTGAAAAGCCAAGGCGCTTGTTATATTGGCGAATGGACATAACCGACTTAATAACAGCCGCATCGGAGAAATCGTTCTTGTCGAAGATATCATTAACCGTCTTCTCGGTCATGGTATATATCATCTTCTTCAAGAATCCAGGCATGCGCAACTTAAACTTCATCAAGTTGCCCACAAGCATCATAAGGTCTTGTGTGAATCCTTGGAACTGGTACATGTAAGGCTGAACATCCTGAATCTTGCGGCAGTTTTTACGAATACTCTTGTCTATCTCGTCAAAGAACGTATCCTCTGTACCATAAAGATTCTTCATCATCTTACGACAATGCGACTTCTCTCCTAGCCCTAACTTATTCTTCAACGTAGGCACATGGAAGGTCTGCTTAAACACACGCAGGTCTGGAAGCATTGCTAGATTAGTGATTCCGAGCTGCGAAGCCAACACAGACTGGAAATACACGCGTACCAACGTCATATAATCTTCCATTCCACCCACCTTTATTTCTTCTTGGTTTTTATGGAATAATTTTGAGATAAAACTCATTTCAGTATTTATTTTATAGTAATTTATATAAGCTTTTGAACCTTAATTCGATTGCAAAGTTAATAAAATAAAACAACAAAACATTCGTACAATATATTTTTCTTTTCTAAATTCGTTACCTTAAAAATAAATACGTACCTTTGTCCCATATTATGCAAACGTATTAGATGTTTATAACGAGAAACTAAATATGAAAGGTATCGTTTTAGCTGGAGGTTCTGGCACCAGATTATATCCTATTACTAAGGGAATAAGCAAGCAACTCATTCCGATTTATAACAAGCCAATGATCTACTACCCGCTATCAGCATTGATGTTGGCAGGTATCAAAGAGATCTTAATTATATCCACCCCATACGATCTTCCTGGCTTTAAACGACTCTTGGGAGATGGTAGCGAATTTGGGATTAGCTTATCATATGCAGAACAGCCCAGCCCCGATGGATTGGCTCAAGCATTCATTATCGGTGACGAGTTTATCGGTGACGATGCGGTGTGTATGGTTCTTGGCGATAACATCTTTTACGGTTCAGGCTTCAGCGGCTTGTTGAAGGAAAGCGTACGCACGGCTGAGGAAGACGGAAAAGCCACTGTCTTTGGATATTATGTCAATGATCCTGAACGTTATGGCGTAGCCGAATTTGACGAAAACGGCAACTGTCTAAGCATCGAAGAGAAACCTGCGCAACCTAAGAGCAACTATGCTGTGGTGGGACTTTACTTCTATCCCAATAGCGTAGTGGACGTTGCAAAACATATTAAGCCAAGCGCTCGAGGAGAACTGGAGATTACGACTGTCAATCAGGAATACCTCAAGCAAGGAAAACTAAAGGTTCAAACGCTGCAACGAGGCTTCGCATGGCTTGACACAGGCACCCATGATAGCTTGTCAGAAGCCAGCACGTTCATTGAGTGTATCGAGAAAAGACAAGGATTGAAGGTCGCTTGCCTTGAAGAGATTGCCTACAAGAAGGGATGGATTAGCAAAGAGCAACTGCTTGAGCAAGCCAAACCTATGGCAAAGAACGAATACGGCCAATATCTACAAAGGCTTGTCACTGACAAATAAAAAGCAGAAAACCGAATAAACAGGAACATTAGATAAACAGAGAATACACAGACTAATATTTGAAAGCTATATGCAGATAAAGACCAATAGCCGTTAGATATATCTGTTGGATTCTTTTGATAACATAAACTATAATGATGGAAGATAACAACGCGCTCGAGATTGAGAAGAAGACTGAGCAAAAAGAAGCTAGTAAAATAGATTTTGCGCTAATCTATCGAATACTAGTACTCAACTGGAAATGGTTTGTCCTCTCATTGATTATTGCCCTTGGACTAGCAGCAATCTACCTTAGATACACGCCACGTGTCTATCAGTCGTCCGCAAAACTGCTAATTAAGGACAACACCAATAGCGGAAGTGGCCGACGAAATAGTAACATCAATGTCCTCAGCATGGGCGAAATCACCAGCACTCAGGGTATTGATAACGAGATGGAGATTCTCCAATCACGCGAGATTGCAGCCGAAGCTATCCGCGACTTGAAGTTGTATGTCAACTATTCTACCAAAGGAAGAGTGCTCGAAGTCCCACGCTATAAGGACAATCCCCTTACGGTAGACATTGACGCAGCGCACCTAGAGAAACTCAATTGCCCCATACGACTTACCATTACCCGTTCAAAAGGCTCCTACCAGGTTAGTGGTTCATACGCAGTGCCTGTCACAGAAGAGAGCTACGAAGGTCCCTTCACCTTGAATAAGACCTTCACCTCTCTCCCCTACACCATTCCTACACGAGCTGGTAACATCACGATTAGCGAGGCAGAGCACTCTAGCTTAGCCAATGGACAGAGCGTTAACGTTACGATTCAGTCGCCACGCAATGTCGCTAATAGATATGTTGGCGCACTGAAGGTGGCGCAGCTCAACAAGCAAACCTCCATCATCAACATTTCATTTACCGACGTTGTACCTGAAAGAGCTACCGACTACATCAAGCAGCTAGCCGTAGTGTACAACAGACAAGCTAACGAGGATAAGAATGCTGTAGCTATCAAGACTGAGAAATTTATCAACTCACGTCTTGAGAAGATTAATAGCGAACTGGGCGAGACCGAAGGTCAACTGCAGAGCTACAAGCAGAAGAACGGCATGGTGGAACTGAAGATGAACGCTGGCAACTCAGTAGCTAACCAAAACTCAAGCGAGCAGAAGCTAGCTGACATCGATACGCAAATCGAACTGCTCAGTAGCATTACCAGTTTCATGAACGAATCAAGCCGAAACTACCAGGTTCTTCCATCCAACGTAGGCCTTGACGATGCTAGTTGCACCTCTCTGATTGCCAAATATAACGAGCTTGTACTTGAGCGCAACCGCTTGCTACGTACAGCATCTGAGTCTTCTCCCGTTGTTGAACCACTTACAGAGCAGATTCACGAGCTGAATATCAACATCAAGAGTGCTTTAGGACAAGCACGCCGCAGCCTAGAGATACAGAAGAGTGCCATCGAGACACAATACGCTAAGTACAACGAAGAGATAGCAGAGACTCCACAACAAGAGCGAATGTTGACCCAGATAGGTCGTCAGCAAGAAGTGAAGTCGGGACTTTACCTTACTTTATTGCAGAAACGTGAGGAGAACAGCATCTCTCTTGCAGCCACTGCAGACAAGGGAAAGCTCCTTGACGAGCCACAGTCAGCAGGTATCATCTCACCTAACCGTCAACTGGTCTTCGGTATTGCATTGCTTATCGGTTTGGCGCTACCAGCTCTCATTCTATTCATCATACAGTTCTTCCGCTACAAGATTGAAGGACATGACGATGTGGCTAAGCTGACCAAGCTACCTATCATCGCTGATGTGGCAGTGGCAAGCAACCAAGCCAAGGGCGTAGCAGATATTGTGGTACACGAGAATCAGAATAATATGATGGAAGAGATTTTCCGATCTCTCCGTACCAACATCCTCTTTATGCTGAAGCCCGAAGACAAGGTGATACTCTTCACGTCCACCACCTCGGGTGAAGGTAAAACGTTCAACTGTTCCAACGTAGCTGTATCGTTTGCCTTACTCGGTAAGAAAGTGATTATCGTGGGTCTAGATATCCGTAAGCCACGATTGGCAGAGCTCTTCTGCATTAACGATCACCGACATGGTATCACTAACCTCTTGGTAAAGAACAAGCCTACTGCCGAAGAAGTGAACGAGCAAATCCTTCCTTCAGGAATCAACGACAATCTCGACTTGTTAATGGCAGGACCAATTCCTCCTAACCCAGGTGAGTTGATCTCCCGACAGTCGCTAAACGATATCTTTGACATCCTCAAGGAGAAGTATGACTATGTGCTAATCGATACAGCACCTGTCGGTTTGGTAACTGACACCTTGCAGATAGCTCGCATCGCCGATGCTTCTGTATACATGTGCCGTGCCGACTACACCGCTAAAGCTTCGTTCAACTTGATTAACGAGCTGGCTAACGACAAGAAACTGCCCAACATGGCTATCGTTATCAATGGTATCGATATGTCGAAGAAGAAGTATGGTTACTACTATGGCTATGGTCGCTACGGCAAATACGGTCGTTACGGAAGCTATGGCAAGTATGGTAGCTACGGTAGCTATGGCAGTTATGGCAACTATCAGAAGAGCCATTATGGTAATCCTAAAGACAATTCCATCAAAACACGATCATTTAAATTATGGTAATAGCAGTAGATTTCGACGGAACAATCGTTGAACACAAGTATCCCAAGATTGGCGAAGAGATTCCCTTCGCCACTCAAACCTTACAAATGCTTATCAAGGATGGTCACCGACTGATTCTGTGGAGCGTGAGAGAAGGCGCTTTGCTGCAAGAAGCAGTGGACTGGTGTCATCAAAGAGGCGTAGACTTTTGGGCTGTCAATCGTGATTACCCAGAGGAGAACGGAGCCGAAAGCAACAATCACTTCTCACGAAAACTGAAGGCCGACCTCTTCATTGACGATCGTAACATCGGCGGATTGCCTGATTGGGGACAGATATACCAGATGATTAAGAACCACGAGACATGGCACGACCTCATGCGCGGAAACTCTTTCGAGGACCAATCATCACAACCCAAGAAGCGCTGGTGGCAGTTCTGATGCGTTAAAACAACAATACACAATAACTTAAGGAGAATGCTTTTATACCGAAAATGTATAAAAGCATTTTTTATTTATAAAGCCAAACTAAGACGTATTGTTCGGTTTCGTATGTTTGAAACCCAAAGGTCAGCCCATTTTTCAAGTCCTCTACCCTACCCGTTGCTACGTCAACGCGCATCTCTTGATAGGTAAGCTGTGACGATGATTGCAGTTTGTAAAGGGCTTCTTTGACGCACCAAGCATAGAGACAATTGCTTACATCCGCCGCATAAGGTTCATCCTCACGAAGAAAGCGCGTGGCTATCTTCAGCACACGGCTGCTAGGATATTCGATATCGATACCCACCTCATGCGTTTCAGATAATAGTATGACCAGATAACCTTTGGTATGAGAGATGCTAATGTGGTAGCCATGAAGCAATGGCTTGCCATTAGCATCATGTTCTAAGGTCACCTGGCGGCCAAGCATAGAGGCTAGAAGTTCCGATTCGGCTTGATGCTCTATCTCTCGAGCAGAGGTTACGTGCGTAGAGGGTTGCTCTAACTTCCACAAACCAAGCATCAAATCGGGTGAGAGCTGTTTAATGTGAAGAAGCATCGGGCAGTATAGTTACCTTTACCTTACTTATACGGCGACCATCAATCTCTTGTACATCAAAGGCAAAGTTAAGATACTCCAAATGTTCGTGAACACTTGGGAAGTCGCCTTTCAGTTCAAGGATGAGTCCCGCCAGCGAATCAGCATCGCCACTTACCTCATCAAACACGTCATCATTTAGATTCAAGATCTTACAAAAGTCGCTAAGCAAGGTCTTACCCTCAAAGACATACGTATTATAGTTGAGCTTCACATACTGCGTTTCCTCTTCGTCATACTCATCATTGATCTCGCCAACAATCTCTTCCAGGATATCCTCAAGCGTTACCAAACCGCTTGTACCACCAAACTCATCCACAACGATAGCGATATGCACTTTGTTATCCTGAAAATCACGCAAGAGATCGTCTATCTTTTTGGTTTCAGGCACAAAGTAAGGTGGGCGAATCAGACTCTGCCAACGGAAGTTATTAGGCTTTGACAAGTGAGGCAAAAGATCCTTAATGTAAAGCACACCACGGATGTTATCTTCGTTATCTTGATATACCGGTATACGTGAGTAGTTGTTCTCGGTAATACATTGGATGACGTCAGCAAACGAACTAGTGATATCAAGATCCACAAAATCCTGTCGTGAGGTCATAATCTCCTTGGCATTTTCATCACCAAAGCGAATGATTCCCTTCAGCATGCTCTGCTCATTCTTGATATCATTCTTATCAGTAAGTTCGAGCGCTTGCTCAAGATCGTCCACTGAAAGCTGTCTGCTTTCCTTCTGCACCACCTTTTCGGCAAACGTACCACTCTTGATTAAGATGGTTTCGATAGGCCAGAACAACTTGCGAAACAGCAAGATGCCGCTCACAGCGTTACGACAAAACTGCAGAGGAGCGATGCGACTATACACCTTTGGCATGATTTCACCAAAGAGAAGCAACAAGAAGGTCAGCAACACGGTAATGCAGAGAAACTCCATCCACTCGGTAGTGAAACAGACTAGCTTGCCAAAGACATAATTGAGCAACATGATAATCATCACGTTGACAAAGTTATTGGTTATCAAGATTGTAGCAAGCGTACGCTCACTATCTTCGCGAAGCATCTCTATGCTCTGATCTTTGGCATTGTGTTCAGGATCGAGCTGATTGATATCATTAGGAGAAAGACTAAAAAAAGCAATCTCTGACCCACTGGCAAAGGCAGACAATAAAAGCAATATTGCTGCCAAAGCGGCAGCAATACATACACCGGGGGTGATAGGGTTAAGGGTGATATAGGTGGATAATGCTAACATCAACATATCTTAAAATGGAAGTTCAGAATCGTCTGTTGATGCAGCGGGAGTTGACGCGCTAGGAGCAGAAGGCTGTTCGCTGTTCGTCGGAGCAGATTCGGCTGCCGCCTTGCGTGGGGTCAGCATCTCCATATTATCTGCATAAATCTCGGTTACATACCTACGCATGCCTTTCTTGTCGTCATAGCTACGATAGCGAATGCGTCCTTCTATATAGAGTTTGTCTCCTTTGTGTACGTACTTTTCCACAACCTTGGCCATACCGCGATAGAACACCACGTTGTGCCAGTCGGTATGATCAGGCACCTGAGTACCATTCTGCAACGTATAACCCTTCTCTGTAGTGGCAAGAGCAATCTGTGCTACGGCTTGATCAGCATCGTAGTATCGCACATCGGGCTCTTTACCCACATTACCTATAAGCATTACTTTGTTCATATCACTTCCACATTCCTAAATAATGAAACTGAAAATTCTTTCCTTTGGCTGAAGGGAACTGACTGCGATTGTCCACATGGTCGCGAAGATATTCCACGATGCGATTGTAACAGTCGAGACCAGATATTGCCTTGCAACGTGCTGTGAAATGGGTATCGCGATATTCGTGCTTACCAGTTGCAGGTACAAGCACCACGCGCTTAAAGTCAAGACTACCCTCATACCATCCGTCACGTTCCTCATTAAGGTGCAAGACGATAGGACTGGGTTGATTATTATCAGCAACAGGACGAACAGCCTTCTTCTGCTTAAAATCTGCCATTGTAGCGGCTTCGGTCTTGATGATGATAAAGTAGACACGGGGACGCACCTTATACCGCTTGGGATAGAAGACATCACTTCCTGCATAGGCACGGATATCATCTTCCAGCTCGGGTGTCATATGAATATCTTGAATACTACACAAAAAATCTAAAGCTTCATCTGCATTATGCACTAAAGCTTCACGATCAAAGTATCTTAAATATAAATTCATTGAAAGTGTATGTTTCTCTATGATAAGAAAAGAGCGGCAAACGGGGCTCGAACCCGCGACCTCGACCTTGGCAAGGTCGCGCTCTACCAACTGAGCTATTGCCGCAATCATCAAATAAGAAAAATACAAGTGAAGAGGAGGAGACTCGAACTCCCACGACACAATTGTCACTACCCCCTCAAAGTAGCGCGTCTACCAATTCCGCCACCTCTCCAGCTTAAAAAGGAATGTGCCCAGAACAGGACTCGAACCTGCACGTTGTGAAACACACGCACCTGAAACGTGCGCGTCTACCAATTCCGCCACTTGGGCATAAGAAGATTCTCTTCCTGTTTGGCTATTCAAAATGTGGAGCGGAAAACGGGACTCGAACCCGCGACCCCGACCTTGGCAAGGTCGTGCTCTACCAACTGAGCTATTTCCGCCTACAATAAATTTATGTGAAGAGGAGGAGACTCGAACTCCCACGAAGCAATTTTCACTACCCCCTCAAAGTAGCGCGTCTACCAATTCCGCCACCTCTCCAA
>CAVHUZ010000061.1:0-13860 GCA_963639545.1 Bacteroidaceae bacterium | reverse complement strand
TTTGCATAGCACGCCCTTTCTTCGTAACTTTGAACGCGCCTTAATTGTTAAGACGCTGCAAAGATAAGGACAAAATTTTAACCGTACAAGAAAAGTGGATAGAAATTTAACCATTAAGGAGAAAATTTTATCCTTCCTCGAGTCCCAAGGTATCAGGAAGGCGGAGTTCTTTGAGGCTGCTGGCATACAATCAAGCAACTTCAAGGGGAAGAATATGCAGTCTCAGCCAGGAGGCGATATGATAATCAAGGTATTAACACTATACCCCCAACTTTCAGCAGAGTGGCTATTACGTGGCAAGGGTGAAATGCTGATTAATAATGAGGCAGTGCAGACATCGATCCAAGCTCAACAGCAAGTACAAGAACCACCGATGCAGATAGTGGACAAACTTTTAACCACTATCCAAGAGCAAGCACAAGAGTTGGGGAAATACAAGGAGATTGTAAGACTACACATGATAGAGCATGAAAAAAGTGCAGAGCGTGCGAACACTTCCGCTATTGCAAATGCAGGGTAATGCGTTGGCACATCCTTTAAGCATGTCACAACCGCCCATTATGCCCATCATGCCCATTATGCCCACCCATGACGCACCATGCGTCACACGCAACGCACCCCTCACACGCGTCGCGCACACGCTCACACCTATATATACAAGGCTCAAACAGCCGTAAACCCCACTAAACACGGCACTTCACGCTCCCGACCGCACCCGAAAAACGCCCCAATTTGTGGGATTATCCCCACCCCCTAAACACTCCAAAACGACACCAATCACGTTTTTTCGGGCAATACGTAGGGGGCAATCACTCGTTTTCCATGTTAAAACTGTCACCCTAAATGTAACCCTAAACTGCGCATTTCGTTTTTCCATGTCACCCTAACTGTCACCCTAACTGTAGCCCTAATCCCGAAAAACGCCCCTTTCAGACCCCAGAATCAACCCTCAATACTCAAAAACGGCTTGAACACCACCCTTTTCAGTGTTCAAGCCGTTCAATATTCGTTTAAGTCCCGTTAACTCAGCGTTTTACGTTCACTCCTCGGGAGTGTTCTGGTGAGGGCTTCCCTCCCTGCTCCCACGTATCAGTTCGCCCTGTCTAATCATCGCCTTTTTGTTCAGAATAACGCCTCCGTCAGCCAATCCGGCGTGCAGCAGCGAACTCTTCTTAATCCCCACCTCTTCCTCCGTCAAAACGCTATATATCGCCGATATGGACCCGAAATAGTAGTTCTTCCGTCCATTCAGCAAGTGTACATGTATCACCTTTGCCATATCAATCCGTATTTATTGGGTTATTACTCCCACAAAATTACCAAATAATCACTATTTGGAAGAATATCAGCACATAATTTTTACCCAAACGCCCAAAATAAAAGGCGCAGCCCTCGCCACACCTCAGCACGATCCAAACCCTCAAAACCTTCCAAATACGCCCCATTTAGCCCCTTTCAGCCCCTCAAACGTCCCAATCCACACCAACCTATCCAAACACTCACCTTCGCGCCCATGAGCGACCACAACCCACTACAGCACCCCACGGTCATCCCGACATCACCGCCACTCTCACACCCCAATATCACCCCAAACAGCCCCGATGTAACCCCCGATGTAAAGCAATCCCTTCAAACGCCGTTCAAAACGTCTCCAAACGTAAAGCGAATGTAAAGCCGATGTAACGTTTCGTTTTTCCACCCGTCCACGCCTCCTCATTCGCATCTCTCTCAATATCAACCCTTTCACCGATTGCCCTCTCACTCCACATTTACACGTTTCGTTTTATCCCCCGTAAATAGATGCACAAGAATTTAAATTTGGTCCAACCGTTGGTCTGAATGTAAACGTTTCTCGTGGTTCAGAGCCTAATGGTGCTACACTTGGCTATACATTTGGTGGAACCGCACTATATAATTTCTATAATTCTCCAAGTTCTTGGTATGTTAGTGGAGCTTTACTTTTTTCTCAAAAAGGATATAAAGACAACACTGTCTTTTGGCCAGAAGAAGGTAAAGAGGACAAAAAAATTGATTCGCGACACGATATAACATCATTAGAAATCCCTATACATGTAGGTAAGAACTTCGCAATTGGAGGCAATAGCAGTTTGTTCGTAGAAGTAGGCCCATACATTGCCTGTGGCTTATGGGGAAAATCAGAAACCAAGATGTCAGGCAAGACTACAAGTTCTAGTCACAAGGTGTTTGAGAAAAACGGTTATCAGAGATTCGACTATGGATTTTCATTAGGAATTGGTGCAAACATCTCAAATAAATGGAGGATTAAGTGCAATTACGAGTACGGAATTCCTAACTTGATGAAGAATATTTCAAATTACCCTGGTACGGCAAAGTCAACATATAGAAATGGTTGTATCTCAACAACTTTGTCGTACATGTTCTAATGCGTTCCTTTAAGAATAAGGAGGTAAATGATTCTTCGTTTACCTCCTATTGCTTCAATCATATCAGAGAGATTATTTGTGGAAGATTCTTCCGAAAAAGCCTTTCTGTTGTTTGTTTTTGGATTCTCCCTCAGCAGGCGGTGTTGAAACAGAATCACTATTCATTGTTTTTTGTTGTAAAACCGGTACATCATCTCCGGCTATAATCTTTGCTTCACCCCAACGTGCTGCTAGTTGCAAACAATCACGATGAGCAGTAGCTTGGTCAACTTCATATTCTGACATGAGCGATTCGACCATGTCTGCTATAGTGAAGGAATCCTTAGAACAAAGCGTCTTCCACAAGAAAGCTGATGTTTCATTCATTGAGATGATACTACTAAAATCAATATTCTCGTCACCTTCTGCTACAATGATATATTCTCCACATACTTGACGCAAAGAAAATCCAGTTTTCGCTTTCATCTATTTAATTTTATTTGATAAATCTATATCTATTTAATAATCCGTTTTTTCTTAAATATCAAATGGGTCCAAAGACTGGAATCCACAACCGTCTATACACCCCCAACAAATAACGTCTAATTGGCAACAGGCGCATCCACACTGCACTATACCAACGCCATTTACGCGCAGAGGTATAATCCAAAATAGTTTTCCCTTTGCGATAAAAACCGATTACTGATGCTTTGACATCTTGCAGCAAGCAATGCTCTGGTATCAGATTTCCGTCTCCAAGAAGCGTGACATGATGTCCGTTAATTGCAATCACACGATGAAGAACATATTCACGCGGTTTCACTTCTGCTAAAACTGCTTGACCTACGTGCACTTCTTTTGCTTTAGTAAGGAGTGCCTTATCACGGTTATCCTCAAGAAAAGGGCGCATAGAATAGCCTTTGAGCCTCAACGTTACTGTATGTCCCTGCTCAAGTAGCTTTACTATTTCTGGTATAAACTCAGAATTAGCAAACTGCACTTCATTTATCTTGATATTGTCTGATAACATACTTTAGCGGCTTCTTCATTTGGCAAACAATGAAGGACATAAAGAGGTGTTGTCTCTATTACTTTTGTAACAACGTCACAAATGGTTTCATACAATTGCACATCCCATTTCATAGACGAGCAAGAAGGTAATAACGATCCAAATGCCATCGTAGGACTGAGACGCTCTACATAATTAGTCGAAGAACGATCTATACGAGTCACTGCTCCCAACTTTGCTGAGACATTCCTGTAACATGGCGTTTTACCACTCCATGGACTTCCAAATATCATCGGCTGGCCATCTATGATTCGTATCACAGGATTGTCATCGTTCATCAGATCGCACCCAGGGATTGTCCTAAGCCACATACCTACCTGTGTACTTTTTCCAGTGCCACTCTTTGCTATAAAAGCATAGCCATATCCATTATTACGAACAAGCGACGCATGTATGAGGATTGCGTCATGATGCGCTGCATAAAACGAATAGGACAACATCACTGCATTATTCAAGCCAAAGGTACGCATAAAATAATCACCATTTAAGGCACAATGGCATTGCGAATAGTCTGCGTTAACTTGGCACAAGCAACAACTCCTGTTGTTAATATCTTTAATCAAGAACTGATATCCGCCACCTTTCACACGATCAACTATCGTTTCACCATTACCCGTATCAAAAGCTCTGATGCGTTCTCTTTCTTCTTTAGGTATTGGTTGTAGAGAATCATCAACCACAATCTCTAGTAGATTTTCTCTCTCACAATCGTCGACGACAAAAGGATCAAAAGAAGGTAACAAGGCAAAACTATTATGGTTCGATTCCCTAAATTGGATTCGAACATTCAAATCTGCAATGCAGAATATTTGTTCTTGCATATAACATTACTCGTTGGGAGGAGCGGGTCTTCCTGATTCATTACCTTCAGGACGTGTTCCTTGTCCTTTCACAGCTTTCTTTTGACGCTTTTTCATATCACGCTCCGACTTCTGAGCGGCTGCTTCTGCTTCCTTTGCGTCTACAATCATTGTTCCCTCATCCGGTCCTAAGATGCGATAAGAAAACTCAGTTGTGGGTATATCTTTTATAAAGATGCTAGATTTCAATCTCTTCTCATACTTGTTACGGATCTTGATAAACTTCTTGTAAATCTGTTTTTCATCCGTAGAATATACAGTGATACAAGTAGGAGTGGTTTGTCCTTGCTTCTTTAGATAATCACGTAATTGATAAGAATAATCAGCACGATTGATTAAGAAATGCGTACGATCATTACGAATGCAAGCCGTATCAAGCACTTGAACATCTGTAAAATAGACTGTAGAGTCATTAAATGATGTTGCAATGCCAAACATATAAACTTTACATTGTTTATAACCTTTGGCAGATACGCCAGCAACGCATACAAAGAGTAGCATTACAGATAGTATATATTTTATCAATCGCATGAGATATTGTATAGTTCGTTTAATAATATCAGAATTTTTTATCCTTATAAGATTATGGCAAAATTACTGCTTTTAGCTTAATTAGACAAATCTTTTAGCTTCTTTTCAAGATTTCTCAGAACTGAAAGGAACTAGTCACTGACATTTTATCTATGAAAAGGTGAAGGGCCTACTTACTTTTCTATTTTGTCATTAAGAAAAGATAGCGCTCCCCACCCTTACCAATGTAGAATGACATTGCGTAGCAATCAAGTAATCGTGGCTCATCCCCCAAGATTTTTCTGTAAAATATGTAACCTCAGAGAAATATTTGGCTTTGACCTTATCAAAGAAGTTGGCTGCAGTCATCATTTCTCTGCGAATGAGTGCTTCGTCTTCCGTCTGTGACGCCATCATCATCAAGCCGCAAATACGCACATTGCGCATTTCACGCCAAGAGCCCTCATCAAGCAAAGCGCAACACGCCTCAGTAGTCAGTCCCGTTTTTGTATCTTCTTGAGCAAGATGCAATTCGAGCAGAACGTCTATGATTCGATTGCATTTGGCTGCTTGCTTGTTGATTTCATTCAATAATTTCAATGAATCGACTGATTCAATCATTGCAATATAAGGAGCGATGTATTTCACCTTATTAGTTTGCAAATGACCGATAAAATGCCATTGAATATCTTTTGGCAAAGCCTCATGCTTTAATGACAACTCTTGTTCGCGACTTTCACCAAATATTCTTTGCCCCTCAGCATATGCCTCTAATACCTGTTCTTGGGTATGGTATTTACTTACAGCCACCAATCTTACGCCTTGTGGTAAGCTATTGAGTACATGATGCAAATTACTTGCTACGTCATTCATTCTATTTCCTCCTAAATCTTTATTTTATTTACAGATTACTCCCATTCTGGTTTATCTGCTTTTTCTTCCTTTTCCTTATTCGAAGCGTAATTATGCTCAAATACGTCCATAACCTTTGTATCAGCAATGGCTGCTATTTCATAATCACTCTGTCCAGTACCCATCACTTCTTCTACATGCTTAACAGCACCATTTACCGAAGCTGCTTGTACTAGATGATATACATTGGTACGTTTCTCCTTTTCTGTCTTTTCATCCATTGTTATGATAGACAGTTTGCATTTGAACCATTTGTCATCCGTATCAATATCACTAAAAAATATCTCTGCATAGGTAGCAGGAGCAATGGCTTTCACTTCGAATTCGCCACTAATATAAGTACTCATCTCTTTAGTGATACACTCTTCAGCCTCTCCAAAGCTAAAAGCATCTACGACATACATCTCTGTGACTTTAGCTATTTTGCCATCTTCTAGCGTTTTGTCATAACGTACTTTTGTCTCAAACCAGTTTGCTGTTCTACTTCTCATTATTCTTTTCTTTATTATTATTTCATACATTAGAAAGGGATAGTCAGGCTCTTTGCAAGCTAGAGTCCATAAACATAGGCTATTGCGCCAATGTAACATTACCCAGTCCAGTTTTGGACGAACAAAATTACTAAATTCATTGTAAACTCAAAAAGAATACCCGTGTTTTTATTTGGAAAAACACGGGTACATATTAGCATTTCTGTTGTATCACGACAAAGATTGCACTGAGAATCAGAGCTTAGGTGGATTCTTACGTTCCAGCTCGGTTAAGAATCCGTGTCGATAAGCATAAAGCAATTCTTGTAGGGCTTCTATTTGCTTCCTGAGTTCATCACCCTTATCTGTATCAGCCACTCGCAGGCGATGCACATTCATCTCAACTATCTGCGTAGTGCTACGTATATCTATACCCCGATTGATTGCGTCTTCCGTAGAAGCAAATGGTTCATGCTGAACAAGTTGAAATCCCCGACTATGATAAACCAAAGTGTAACCAGCAATACCCGTTTCTTTATGATAAGCTTGGGAGAATCCACCATCAATAACCATAAGTTTTCCTCCGGCCTTAATAGGATTCTCTCCCTTACTTACATGTACAGGAACGTGTCCATTGATGATATGCCTATTGGCACCTTTGAGCCCGAACTCGTCCATTATAAAATCGGCTATCTGCTCATTATCACGCAATGTATAGTAATAACCTTTTCGTTCTTTATGGACTTCTTTGTCTTTTATAAAATAACGTTCAAAGGTAGCCATTTTCGCTTTATCAAAGAGGGGACTATCAGGCCCACACCAAAGATAATAGAAATAATCTATATCATATTGACGTTCTTCTGGATCAGCTTCTTCTTGGAAGGCTGTGCGTATCATCATCCCCGTATGATATAGAAGATCTTTACCTGAATATACCAATCCAGGATATACCTCTACAGCTTTCAACGTTCCATCAGCGTTAAGAGGAATAGAAGCATGATATAGCAAGTTACTATTGATAATCTTATACATGCACCCATGTCTAAGCATTGCTTGGATATGACGTTGCAACTTTTCGCTTACAAGGAATGAATGATGTAACATCTCTATGAGTTGTTCCTCTTCCTCGGTCAATTGCGTAGGATTATTCGGATCTATCGTTGGAAAATTACAAGACGTCAAAGGATAAGTCTGTCCATCCACTGTCACCGTTTTCTGTTGATAATCGATAGCTGAAAGCAATTTTCGATTATTCATGTTCCATAACGGATGAGCATCAATGAGTTGCTCCTCCAGCTTAAACTGAATGATGCTTATAGCTTTATGCATACGCGCGATAAGCAACCTATTCTTTTCGTTCAAGGCATTTTCCTTAACATTCTTAGGAATGAACTCTTCACAAGGGTCCTCACCATAGACATCCATTGCAAAGGTTGCAAGGTGAAGCAGGTTGATGCCATAGCCATCCTCAAGCGTCGACATATTGGCGTAACGTAATGCGATACGACACACGTTGCATATACAAATATCGTTACCTGCTGCAGCACCCATCCATAACACATCATGATTACCCCATGTGATATCCCAATTGTGATAGTGGGAAAGGATATCCATCACAAGATGTGCGCCTGACCCACGATCATAAACATCACCAAGGATATGCAATTGGTCGATGATGAGTTGCTGGATAACATTGCAAATTGCTATAATAAAGTCGTCTGCTCTTCCTATTGATATAATGGTAGAGATGATAGCAGTGACATAATCGGTCTTATCTTTGTCATCTGCATGTTCGTGCAATAGCTCTTGGATGATATATGCAAAATCTGTAGGCAGAGCTTTACGCACCTTTGATCGCGTATACTTGCTTGATACATCGCGGCACACTACCACAAGTTGGTGAATCGTGATATGATACCAATTATTGATATCACATTCGTTTTGTTTTACCAATTGCAGCTTCTGTTCTGGATAATATATTAAGGTACACAGATTTCGGATTTCTACATCTCGAAGCGTATCACCGAACAACTCCTTTACTTTACGCTTTATATTACCAGAAGCATTTTTCAAGACGTGTTGAAAAGCTTCATGTTCTCCATGTATATCTGCTAGAAAATGTTCGGTACCTTTAGGCAAATTCAAGATTGCCTCAAGATTGATAATCTCAGTACTAGCATCAGCAATGGTAGGAAATTGCTTTGAGAGCAAATCTAGATAACGTGCATCACGCTCTAAATTGTAGACAGGGTGATTTTTAGCCATATTATTAATTTGTTAAAAAGGTTTTTCTAAATTTTCTATTAGGGTTAAGAGTTATTTACATTCTTGTCATCCATTCAATGGAGGTAATCTTAGATGACATCTGAGCACGAGAGGATATGCGGAACAATTCAAGAGTGCTTGGCAGTTCCAAGATGCAAAAACGGCAAGGGAACAAAGCCCTCTTCAAGAAGGAGTTTTTGGGTAAGTTCTTTAATTATCTTTTGTGCAAACTTGACTAAATGCAATGACTTGATATGTGTATACAAACGTTCTTCATCGTACTGTGTAAACTTTATTGCAGTATACAAACAAGCAAGATGATGCTCGGATAATTGATTTTGGGTTGCCAAACGATGAGCATTATATAGCATTATTACAAGTTGCTGTAAAGCAGCGGGCTCATCTTGAAGTTTTTTATTCCAGCGGTCTTGCATGCGTTGCTTCATACCTACGAAACTATCGTTCACCAAATCCCCAGATTGCTTTGGATTATTGGGAGCAAAACGCTTAATTGCAGCCGTGTCAATAGCTGGCACCTGCAACTGAAGATAAGATATCGCCGAATTGATATAACCACGAATATGCTCATCATCTGCATAAAGCAGAATCTGACGCCATTGCTTAGGAGTGATTTCACGCAAAAGCAATAGCCGCTCTGGATCCAACTTGCTTATCTTTGTTATATCGTTGGCGTCAACGATGGTTGCTAGTTCTATCCCAACATGCAGCAAGCAATGAACAGCCTCATAGTCAGCCGATTTCATATAACAAGCGTAACGCGTATCAAGCAACTTATTATAAAACGAAATAACCTTCTTAGCTGCGCCTTCTTGAGTTTCTACCTTATCAAGCAAAGGATTGGCTATAGTATGAAGATGTTGGTTGAGATGATATTGCTCTATCTGCTCTGTTTCGAACTTATCAGATAGCAGTAATCCATCAGCGTTTTTAAGCATTCGTTGCTGCCATATTTTCATTTTCAAATAATGCCTTACAGGTGATTCCTTGCGCAAGATATACCTATTAAGCATCTGATGCGGGCTGATAACTACTGCAACGTTTGATTTCCGAGCCCATTGTTCCACCATTAATGATTGGTAAGATTCTACGGAATGGATATGCACAACGTTTGGCATGAACTCCTTCAACACCGATTCTACATCATCTTTGCGTGTCACCACTTTGACATCAGCTATTGTTTGCTGATTCATAGCAAGTCCTGACACGCTATCCGAAATGAGATCGTCAGATCTTAGGCAATCAATATAATGGAGAACCTTTATCATAATTTATGTGTTATAAAGTCGTCTTTGTTCGAACGCATATACTTCCAATGATATAGCAATTGATGCCAAAACAATCCATATTGATAGAACAAGATCTTTCCAAAAGAAATTGACATATCAAATAGATGCACACATCTTGTATAGAATATCGTTTGGATAGAAGTGCTGAGAATGAGAGATACGGCAGAAGCTATCGTAACAACCCAATACTGCATAACCGCCGAAGTTATAAGCACTAAAAGGTAAAACAACAATGATAAATGTAACGACCATTGCCCTATATTCCATCTCCATCGATGAGCAAACGAATGTGCAAGATGCTTACGATTTTCTAGATAGAACAAATGAAGGTTTCGCCATTCTTTTAATGTTGGTTCTTGTTCAATCAATGTGCCATCGTATGAGTTATCATAAGCGATTGACCCATTGTCACACATTTCATTAACAAGGAAATCATACTCTCCGCGCAGATATTTCAGATTAGCACGATAGCCATCTATCTTTAGGAAAATCGACCTACGGAACATCAAAGCCTTAGAAGAACAACGATATGCCTTTCCACGCTGATATTCTTTCATCAAATAAGCATCTGTTAAGAGCTTCTCAAAGCGCATATAGGTTGGTGTATTATCATCATACAGACAATGACCAACTATGCAATCAGTATCATCATTGCAATGAGATGCCAATTGTTTCAACCATAAAGACGATTGCGGCTTACATGTGATATCCACCATTAGTATCCATTCATATTTAGCCGCCTTCACCCCAAGTGTCACTGCCAACTTCTTTCTGCTCATATATCGAGAGAAAGGAGGTATGAAGGTTGTATATAGGTGTTCTTCCTGAGCATGCCTATTGAGTACATCTTCGGTTTCCGAATCGGTTTTGTCTGCAACAACGATTACCTGAAAGTCGTTCGGATAATCTTGATGCAAGAACAATTTTAGATTTTGCTCTAGTTCTGCAACGTTATTATGTGGAGCTATGATAATGCTTATAGGAGGAAAGCTATTAAGATCTAAGCGTTCAGCTGATTCCTCTTTTTGTGGAGCTTCATCACTACTGAGCGCAACAGAATCAGCTGAAAGCTCTTCATCCTCCTGCTTTTCAATCGAATCTGTAAGCTTAGGCTTCTTAAGGAACGGATTAAAAAGTGGAATGATGATTGCCATCAGAAGTAACACCGCACACAATATGACTATGGTTTGGTTGATGAACATAGCTTACAATTCTTCAGTCACAATTCCTTTTGGCAAAGCCCGACAGTTGTACTGACTTGCCATGATTTCGCCATAAGCCCCTGCTGACCTCAAGGCGATAAGGTCTCCACGTCGGACAGCTGGCAAATCTATTGCCTTAGCAAATACATCACTTGACTCACAGATAGGCCCTACTACATCATAAACCTGCGTTGGAGCGTCACTCGTAACGTTTTCTATCTTGTGATAAGCTTGGTATAAGGCTGGACGAATCAAATCGGTCATACCAGCATCTACGATACAAAACTGCTTCGCAGTTCCTTGTTTCACATAAAGAACGCGAGTGATAAGTGTTCCCATCTGCGCTACCACAGCACGGCCCAGTTCGAAGTGAAGCTGCTGACCTTCACGCAATTTAAGATGGTTAGCATACGTATCAAAATATGACTTAAAATCAGGAATTTCGTTCTTATCTGGATCGATATAATCGATGCCTAATCCACCCCCCACATTGATATGCTCGATGCGTACATGCTCTCGTTCCAATTGCTCTTGTATCTCGTTGATTCGATTGCAAAGCGCCTTAAAGTCGTCCATGTTTAGAATCTGACTTCCTATATGAAAGTGAAGGCCTTTCAACTGTATATTAGGCATGGTTTGAGCACTTTGAATAGCATCCATCATATCAGCTAAAGCAATACCAAACTTGTTCTCGGCTAGACCCGTCGTAATCTTATCATGGGTATGTGCACCTACATTGGGATTGATTCTAAAGCAGACGGTGGCTACTTTGCCCATTTTAAAGGCAATCTCTTGGATAACATTCAGTTCGGCAATGCTCTCCACATTAAAGCTAAATATTCCATTGCGAAGCGCTAACTCTATTTCATCATCACGCTTACCCACACCCGCATAGACAATCTGCGCAGGCGAGAAACCGCAATCAATGCTACGTTGGATTTCGCCGCCACTAACACAATCAGCACCTAAACCTGCATGCGATATAATACGAAGAACGTCGGCATTAGCATTAGCTTTAACAGCATAATGGACATGAAAGCCATCATGCTTCGCCACTTCTTTGTTGATTGCATCTAGCGTAGCGCGCAACAAAGCTGTATCATAATAGTAAAAGGGGGTATTGTGTTTCTGAAATTTATCTATTGGAAATTGGTTATTCATTCTGAAAAAAGATGTTTGCTAAGACTTTGTAGTGCTTTCTTCTTGTCTACCTCACGGATCAAAAACGATATATTATAGTTGCTTCCACCGTAACTGATCATACGAACAGGTATATCTTTGAACGCATTAGTGGTAAGAGCCTCAAAACCGAGGTTGTTCCATTCCAAGTCACCAACTACACAGATGATGCACATGTCATTATCAACGCTGACGGTGCCATACTTTTTGAGTTCATCCACGATAACCTTAAGATGACTTTGATTGTCAATCGTCATTGACACGCCCACCTCACTGGTCGTAATCATATCAATGGGGGTTTGATAACTTTCAAAGATCTCAAACACCTTACGTAAGAATCCTGATGCGCCCAACATTCGGCTCGACTTTATCTTAATGGCTGTGATATTATCTTTTGCAGCTACAGCTTTGATTTTGCCATGCTTCAGATTATTATCAACGATTGTGCCTTCTGCTTCTGGCTCCATGGTGTACTTTAAGCGAACAGGTATACCTGCATACTTTGCAGGTTGCACACAGGTCGGGTGCAAGATTTTTGCGCCAAAATAAGCTAGCTCTGAAGCTTCTTCAAAGTTGAGTTGTCTAACCGCCTCTGTATTGTCCACCACACGTGGGTCGTTGTTATGAATACCATCAATATCGGTCCATATCTGTATCTCTTCTGCTTTAAGCGCAGCACCTACCAAGGAAGCGGTATAATCACTTCCTCCACGCTGTAGATTATCTACCTCACCATAAGCGTTTCGACAAATAAACCCTTGCGTTATATATATCTGTAGATTCTGATTTTGAGCCATTAGTTCTGCTAGTTTCTCTTGGATATAATGCATATCGGGTTCACCATTCTTATCGGTACGCATAAAATCCAAGGCTGAAAGCAACACAACCTTTACGCCCTGTTCCTTCAGATAATTGGTCATGAGATTAGTACTGATAATCTCACCTTGGGCTACAATATTCTTGGCTTCAAAACTTGTAAACAGATCTTTGGTAAAAGTGCGCAAATAAGCGAACTCTTCTTCCAAGAACAACTTTGCATTGGCTTTGCTTTCTTGCGACGAAAACAACGTTTCTATATGCTTGAGATAAGTTTGCTCTAACTGATTGATTAATTCGTTGGCTCCCTCAGGATTCTTTTTAAAGAGGTAGTCGGCTATTTCTACTAATTTATTGGTTGTGCCGCTCATAGCTGAAAGCACCACAAATGTGGGTTCGCCTGACTTTGTCACAAGAGCAGCTACATTTTTGATTCTTTCTGGTGAGCCTACGGAGGTTCCACCAAACTTCATTACCTTCATCTTAGCAATATTTATCTACGGTTATTCTTCTATTTCTGCTTTATCGACTGATGTTTCTTCAGCTTCTTCTAATAGTGTGTCAGTGCCATCCACATCAGCTATCATGCTAAACTGTCCCTGTTTACAACGATACACTTTTCCTGGATATTGTTCTATCATGTTGATATTGTGCGTAGACATCAAGACTGCGGTCCCCTCTTTGCTCGTCTTCTGCAAGAGTTCTACAATTATCGAAGCCGTTTCGGGATCGAGATTTCCTGTGGGCTCATCTGCAATCAAGAGCTTGGGATGATTGAGTATAGCACGGGCTATCGCAATACGTTGTTGCTCACCGCCAGACAGTTCACTTGGCATCTTTGGTGCTTTATCACTCATACCCACTTCAGCAAGCACCTCCCCTATCC
>CAVHUZ010000060.1:379-13983 GCA_963639545.1 Bacteroidaceae bacterium | reverse complement strand
ACAAACGAAAAATGCAAAAAGCGTATAAAGAAAGCACGATTTTTCAAAAAGAAAACGTATCTTTGTAAACTATAATCTATACGTTTTCATACCATCCCGAACATTAGACATAAATCCAATATATCATGAAACAAAACCGATTAGCACTACTTATCTGTGGAATGCTCGCCTTGATAGGGGCATCAGCAATCCCCGCACAGGCGCAAGAACCTGCAAAGCAAACTGACGAGAACATGGAATGGTTTGCCAATGCCAAGCTCGGAATCTTCATCCATTGGGGTATCTATGCCGTCAATGGAGTGTCAGAGAGTTGGTCGTTCTATAACAAATATCTGCCTTATGACGAGTACATGAAGCAATGCGAAGGGTTCACGGCTTCCAAATATGACCCGAAGGCTTGGCTCGATCTGATCAAGGAGAGTGGCGCCCGATACACAGTGATCACCACGAAGCATCACGATGGTGTGGCGCTTTGGGACACAAAGGCGGGCAGTCTGAGTACCGTGAAGAGTACACCCGCCAAACGCGACCTGATTACGCCATTCGTCAAGGAAGCTCGCAAGCATGGATTGAAGGTGGGACTCTATTACTCTTTGCTTGACTGGTCGCACCCCGACTATCCCAATATGACGCGCACCGAGACCCGATACAAGGACGACCCTGCAAGATGGCAGCGTTTTGTTGACTTCAATTTTGCCCAACTCAAAGAGCTGAACACGCAGTTTAAGCCCGACTTATACTGGTTTGATGGTGACTGGGAGCAATCGGCAGAGGCATGGAACGCCAAGGGCATCGTGAACCTTCTGCGTTCCACCAACCCCAAGACCATCATCAACTCGCGCATACAAGGTTACGGCGACTATGCCACACCAGAACAAGGCATACCTATCGTACGTCCCAACGACAAGTACTGGGAGCTCTGCATGACCATGAACGACTCATGGGGATATCAGTATGTGGACACCAATTACAAGTCGCCCTACATCTTGCTGCGTACCTTTGTAGACTGTCTGAGCATGGGCGGGAACCTCTTGCTGGACATCGGGCCCAAGGAGGACGGCACCATCCCCGAAGAACAGGTTGCCACACTGAAGGAGTTTGGACGTTGGACCAAGAAGCATAAAGAGGCAATCTACGACACACGCGCCGGCATTCCTACCGAACACTTCCAAGGTTACACCACGCTCAACAAGGCGGGTGACGTGCTTTACCTCTATCTACCTTATCGACCAAACGGTCCCGTGGAGGTAAAAGGACTGATGAACAAGGTCAACCGCGTCTGGGTGGTAGGCAGTGGCGAGATTATTCCATACAAAGTCTACAACAAAAACTACTGGAGCGAGGTACCAGGAAACCTCTATATCGATGTACCAGAGAAAGCGCTGGATCCACAAATCACCGTGGTGGCAGTGTTGCTCGATGGCCCTATCAAGCTCTATCGTGGCGTAGGACAAGTGATTTCTAGTAATTAATATCATAAACACAACGTAAACAATACCGACAATGAGAATCCATCGTATAGCAGCCTTGGGATTGCTGCTCATCACCTTATTGCCTGCTATGGCACAAAACAGTCTTTTGGAAAAGTACGCACGAAAGCTAACCGATCCTCGCCACTATGTGTGCTACCGTACATCTACACCAATCAAGATTGACGGAAAGCTCAACGAAGAGGCTTGGAAACAAGCACAAGAGACCGAATCATTCGAAGATATCAGTGGCGAAGGATTTGCCAAACCGCTCTACGACACCAAGGCACGTATGCTTTGGGACAATCAGTATCTCTATGTAGCGGCTGTCCTAGAAGAGCCAAACATCGTGGCCAACCTCACGAAGCGCGACACCATCATCTATCACGACAACGACTTTGAGGTGTTTATTGACCCAGATGGTGACGGACAAACCTATTTCGAAATCGAGAACAATGCGCGCGGCGTGGTGTTCGACCTGATGCTCACTCGCGCTTATCGCTGTGGTGGCAACTTCCTCGTACAATGGGATTGCCCTGGACTGAAGCTTGCTGTGACACAAAACGGCACACTGAACAATGACAAAGACACGGACAAGAGTTGGACGGTGGAGATGGCCATTCCATATAAGGCGTTGATGATCGACTTTAACAATCCGCTCAAGGCAGGAAACATCTGGCGTCTGAACTTCTCACGTGTGGAATGGCTCAAGAAGGGTGGCCCTGAAGAAAACTGGGTGTGGTCAGCTACGGGCGAGATTAACATGCATATGCCCGACCGTTGGGGCTTTGTGCAGTTCTCTGACCAAGTGGTAGGTACACAGACAGAAGCTTTCCGCTATCCTTATCAACGCGACGCGTATCGCTTGGTTTGGGCAATGTTCTATGAAGAGATGGCTCAGCACGCGGCTAACGGACACTATGCGCAGAACCTGAACGACCTCAACCTCACCGATGCCGACTTAGCTACATTGCCCAAAGGATGCAACGTACAACTAGAAGCCACTGCGCAAACTTTCAAAGCAAGCATCCGCGTACCCGAAGAGAAGGTGGACTATACGGTGGATGAGCTGGGTAAATTCACACGAACACCTTATACCAAATAATAAAATAGTATAAAGAAAGCAATAGACAATGACACATAAGACTTTATATTCTATCGTTGCTGCGTTCCTATGCCTATGTTCGCTGCCTGCACAAGGAGCGAAGCACAAGGAGCTAGCAGCTTGTGGAGATACTAGTATCGTGGTATTTGACAAAGCCAACGTGCGCTTTGCACCAGACGCGATAGCCAACTTTGCCGATGCGGACGCCGATGGCATCATCCGCCTAGTTAATGGTCGTATCTTGCTAAAGAAGATTCATGTACCCCACTACCTTCGCAACGTCAAGGTAAACGTCCAGGTCACGGTATCATCCAATGGTGACCATTGGGACAAGTCGGGTTCGTGCTTCGTGCTTCCAAAGCAGTCGGCCATCAATCTGATGAGCATTGCAAAAGGCGAGAAACGCTTCCCCGCAGTAGACTCAACACAGTATGAGCGACTGGTGGGTGTGGTAGCTGGCAAAGATTATAAGCCTACCATCGAGCTGATGCGCTTCATGACGCCTTTTGGTGTGGGACATTATAGCTCCAACGACGACACGCTTACCTCTAAACGCCGTCCCGTGTACATCCCCAAATGGGAACAACAGGTGGAATGGCAACAAGACGTGACCGACCTTTACAGCACCTTAGAGGACGAGGCTTACGTGGGCGTGTTCATCGACACATGGACACCTCAAGGCTATCTGGCTTCAGTGAAACTGCAGTTTAAGGAGAGTCCGGTCACTTGCGACGCGCTGCAGCGCACACATGTAGAACCATTGGTCAACACGGTGTACTATATCGGACAAGAATATCCCGACATCTTTGCTCGCAAACCGCTCACCACAACGTTCAATCTGCCTAAGGATGCAAAGAACGTTCGTCTGAAATACATTGTCACAGGACATGGCGGTCATGATGGTGGTGACGAGTTTACACCCAATGAGAATATTCTTCGTGTGGATAACAACGTGGTATATCGTTTCACTCCTTGGAGAGACGACTGCGCAGCGTTCCGCCGTTTCAATCCCGCTACGGGTGTATGGCTCATCGAGCGCACCACGGCGTATATCGGTGATGACGGTCGATATGCCGAGAAAAAGATCGAAGAACCCATCGCATCGTCTGATCTCTCTCGTTCCAACTGGTGTCCGGGTACAGACGTATGGCCCGAAGTGGTCAACCTCGGCAATCTCGCTGCAGGCAAACACACCTTCAGCATCGATATTCCGAAGGCTCAACCCATCAATGGCGATGAGATGAACCACTGGTTGGTATCGGCTTATCTAGTCTGGGACGAATAATCTGAACATACGGGATGACTTCATACATAAGAGCATATCAACGCCATTATCATGACTTGCTCAAGCTAGGTATGCCCATTGTGGTAGGACAGATAGGCACGGTGGTGCTTGGTTTTGCCGACACACTGATGATTGGGCATTACGGCATGAAGGAGTTGGCTGCGGCAAGCTTCGTCAACACGCTCTTCACGCTAGTGGTAGTGTTTGCTATGGGCTTCTCGTACGGACTTACGCCCATCGTGGGTAGCCTCTTCGGTAAGGGCGAAACGCGTGAGATAGGAAGCAGTTTGAAGAACAGTCTACTTGCTAACAGTCTCTTGGCTGTACTGCTTTTGGCAATCACATTGACGTTTTATGCGTTTGTTGACCGCATGGGGCAACCCACCGAACTGCTTTCCTTGATACGGCCCTACCTCTTGGTAAACATCATCTCGTTGCCCTTCCTATGCTGGTTCAACGCTTTCAAGCAGTTTTTTGACGGCATCACGGATACGCGCACACCGATGTTTGTCATCCTAGGGGGCAATCTGCTGAACATCATCGGCAATTACTTGCTCATCTATGGTGTCTGCAGTCTGCCCGAGCTAGGGCTATTGGGGGCAGGAATCTCCACGATGCTCTCCCGCATCATCATGTTTGCTGCATGTGCGGGGATCTTTTTCTTCCATCAGAAGTACAGATTATACCGTACATACATGCTACAGAGCCGCTTTGACAAGGCTTCGCTACGCAAGCAAAGTGTCTTGGGGTGGCCCGTGGCGCTACAACTTGGTATGGAATCGGCATCGTTCTCACTAGCCGTGATATTCGTGGGATGGCTTGGAACCATCGCCCTCGCTGCCCATCAGGTGATGCTCACCATCTCCCAACTGCTTTATATGGTACATAGCGGAATGGCGGCAGCCGTGGCAGTAAGGGTGAGCTACTTTCATGGACAGCAAGAATGGAAGGAAGTGAGCAGCACAGCAGCGGCAGGTTGGCATCTCTTATTGGCATTTGCAGCAATCATCACGTTAGGTGTTTTTGCGTTTCGTCACACGATTGGGTACCTTTTTACGTCTGATGCAGAGGTCGTGGCGCAAGTCAGCACACTGGTGTTGCCGATGATTGTCTATCAGTTTGGCGACACACTGCAGTACACCTACGCCAATGCGCTGCGAGGAATATCTCACGTCAAGCCTCTGATGCTCATCGCCTTCGTATCCTATTTTGTGCTTTCGTTGCCTTGCAGCTACTTGTTTAGTATGGTGCTTGGTTGGGGACTGGAAGGTATATGGTGGGCATTCCCTATCGGTTTGACCTTTGCCGGCATATTCTATTATGTCTGTTTCGTACGGCAACTACGACGAGAACAGCATCATTGACTCCTCACCTTTTACCCCAAATCGGTCATTAGAAAAAACTTCTTGTCATTTTCTAATGACCGATTTGGGATAAATAAACAGACATAAAAAGGAATAGCGGCACATACGACAAGACTTGTTAGTGCCGCTATTTCTTTTTTTATCACAAATGGCACCGCTCGATGATTGATACTACCTAAAGCTAATACAACGCCTAAAGGTAGACCGTAAGGAACAGCGTGAGGATGCGCAACGACAAGAGCCAACTCAATCAGATACCACGGAACAGATTGGCCAGTGCCAAAGGGATGACGAGAAGCCTATGGGCGCACCCATGATGTCTTCTTTAAGGATCTTTCCAAGAAGATTTTATAACTGAGGGGATTACTTGTTGTAGCGGTGTAAGGTGTTACGCACTAGCTTGCCCCAAGGCTTAATTAGGTCTGGCGTCCAGTCGCCTGTGGCCTTAGCGCGAGGCAAGAGCATGGAACAAGTCTCGTCCTTATCGCTCAGTGACCATGCCGCCCAACTAATCTGAAGTCTATTCATCAGATCTACCCAATTGTTCCATTCGGTCTCGCTAAGCTCGCCATTGCCGCTAGCTTCACATCCGCCACACTCTGAAACGAACACGGGCAAACCGCTCTTCACTGCAGCTTCGGTACGATCGCGTAGATACTGCTTGTGTGTTGCGGCATAGAAATGAACCGTGTACATCACGTTGCTGACACCTTCGATAGGGCTAGCAGCTACTTGGTCGATATCTTGATCCCAGTGAGGACAACCGCAAAGGATGATATTATCGGGGTCATAACGACGTATCTCGTCTATCACAGTCTTGTGATATTGCTTGAGCGACTGCCAAGTATCTTCCACCGGCTCATTGTACAGCTCGTAGATCACATTGGGATACTTGCCATACTTCTGTGCCATCTTAGCAAAGAAAGCCTTTGCCTGGTCAGTGTACATATCGTGTGCATGCCAGTCGATAATGACATACACGCCGTTCTTGATCGCTGCTTGCACCACGGGTTCGATACACTTGAGGGCAAACTGTGGATTCTCAAGATAGTTGTCATCTATCTTGACGCCCATCGCAGCACGCAACACGGTAGCATGCCAGTCGTTCACAAGCCACTTCACAGCTTTGGCATTATAGAATCGGGGCCAAAGATTGTGCCATCCGAAGCTTACACCACGCAACGTCACTGGGTTGCCTTGCTGATCACAGAGCTGCGTACCTTTCACCTGCAACTGCCCCCACTGCTTTACGGGAGTGGTGGCGCTCACGCCTAAAACACTAAGAAGGAAGAAGGCGAATAATAATAGTTTCTTCATCGTTTGGTTGGTAATAGTTTGATTATATGGCAAAGGTAAACTTTTTTATGCAAAAAGACAAGCGTTAAGCCGCCGAACATACACTCTATCTACAACACTATGGTGAGTGAAGGGTGCTGTTCGGCGAAAATCAAGGTGAAGAATAACCGCAAACCATCTTACGTTTGCGGCTATTCACACGATATATGAAGAATAAAGCTAAGACTGTTTCTGCTTGATACGATCCACGCGTTTCACTTCTTCACGCATACGTTTGACCTCTTCCACCACCTTAGGCGAAAGCCAAAGGATTGCTATCACGTTGGGAATGACGATGAAGAAGTTGAACGTATCCGCAAGCTCCCATATCAGCGGTACCTCCACTACGGACGCCAACACCACAAGTCCCATCACCAAGACGCGATAAGCCCATATCGGACGTTCGCCAAAAAGATAGCGCACGTTCTGTGCAGCAAAGAAGTACCACCCCACAATGGTGCTCATAGCAAAGAAGAAGAGCGAGATAGCGATAAACCAGTTGCCCAACATGCCAAAACTAGAGTTGAACGCGCCTTGCATAAGTTGGATTCCCACAAGATTGGTTGGGTTATCAAGGATACCTGAGAGCAACAACACCAGTCCGGTAAGGGTGCAAACCAGCAAGTCTACGCTGATGCCCACGATGGCCATCATACCTTGTTCATAGCTATTGTGCACCTTAGCGATGGCATGAGCATGCGGTGTGGTACCCAGTCCGGCTTCGTTGCTGAACAAGCCACGGCTCACACCATAGCGCACAGCGGTCATCATGGCTATACCGGCAGCACCACCTACCCCTGCCTTAGGGGTGAACGCATAACGGAACACATCCGCCAGCACTGCGGCTAGAGATGTGATGTGGAGCGCTATAAAGATGAGACATCCCAGCACGAAGAGGCCAGCCATGAGGGGAACGACGTTCTCTGAGAAGGTTGCGATGCGCGTGATACCACCCGAGAGAATCAGTCCTACAAACACGGCCAACACCACACCTACCCACAAAGGGTTGATAGCATCTGGGAAGATGGACACGATGGACGAACTAATTGAGTTGGCTTGCACCATGATACCTATCATCCCTAAAGCCAAAATAAAGAATATGGAGAACAATCGAGCCAAGAACTGGCTATGCAAACCTTTGTGGATATAATAAGCGGGACCTCCCACGATATGCCCATCAGCGGTCTTGTCCTTATATAGTTGGCCTAGGATGGCTTCGGCAAAATTGGTAGACATACCCAGCAAGGCACTTGCCCACAACCAGAACAGAGCACCTGGACCGCCCATAAGGATAGCCATCGCTACACCTACGATATTTCCAGTTCCCACCTGTGATGCGATAGCAGTGGACAAAGCTTGCATGGGACTCATACCGGTAGCCTTGCTTGCCTTGCTATTGTCCTTCGGATTGGTAAAAAGCTTCTTGATGGTGCGCAGGTAATAACGCGGTACAAACTTGAGACGAATGGTAAAGAAGATACCTGCACCCAACAAAATAAACACCAAAGCGGGACCGATATAATCGGTGTTGATCCCCTTTACGACATTATAAATGACGTCTTGATTCATAGCTATCACATTTAGGTTAGAACAAAAGGTTAAGAACATGGGGCATATCGCAAACCTGCGACATTGACCCACCTTATCAGCAAATATACGAAATGAATCTAATAATCTAAAACTTTTCATCGATTTATTTGCGATTTTGTTTAGAAATAGTCAGAAACGGAAGCATAATGCAACATTTATCAGTCTTTACACGGCGACTATTACACCAGCACTAGCGTCTTTCCACAGTGGATGTGTGGAATTATTCCACACCCGTTCCACACTTTCCACAGGTACGCAAGATTGGCCCGAAAGCCAAGAAATTTTCTTTCACGTTATCTTTCAGCAAGTTACGAGAAACTTAAAAGCTTTGGCACACGCCTTGCACATAGATTAGTGTAAGTAAACAACAGAACATTCATTTAAAAAATTAAGGTTATGAAAAAGTTTGTATTCGCTGCAATGGCAGCATTGGTAATGGTATCAGTAAGCAGTGTATTTGCAAGTAACGCACAAGCTACAAGCGCATCCGTTGAGATGCAAGACACCACTCTATGCGATAGCGTAGAACCCGCAGAGCCCGCCACACCGGCACCAGCTACTCCAGCAACCGCCGACTCAGCTTCAGTGGCAATGTAAGGCCTACCTCTTTTCTAACAAGGTAAGTAAGACGAAGGGCGCGTCAAGGCAAACGAGGATTCAAGTTTGTCGTGGCGCGTTTCTTTTTTGTGCATGATTAGGGTGTAATAGAAAATACTTTTCAGCAATCTGCGTTATAATGATATAACCCCACAGAAAGGATAACAACATGTTTGGAACACGCATAAAGATCATCATTGGCTATGTGTTGCTAGCTGCGGTACTGCTATTGGTCACAAGGATGACCTATGAGAACACGCAGTCACTAGCGGCTGTGAACGAGGCGTCGGCCCAACTGATGAACCGACGGGACATCGTTGACTCGCTGGTGTGCTCGATGTTCAGTGCTGCCAATGCCGAACGATCAGTCATGCAGGGTAACAAGGATGACTGGCAGCGCTTTGACATGGCTATCAACACGGCTGTCAACAAGATTGATAGGCTCTCCGCTCTGATGGATTCCCCCTACAAGCAGCAACGGCTCGACTCTCTTAGGCTTCTCCTTCAAGCCAAACGTCAAAACACCTTGTTGGTCTTAGCGGAACTGAACAAGCAGCAAGGTGACTCCTATTATAATAATAAGGTGCATGCCTTGCATTCTGGGCGCGACTCGGTGGTGGTACATCACAAGGTGGAAGAACATCATGACCGGAGCGAAACGGTGATTGAGGTAGAGAAGAGCAAACGCGGATTCTTCAAACGATTAAGAGATGCGTTTCGGAAGCAACACACTGACACCGTGGGCACAACATACATTGACCGTTCGGCTGCGCCCGACACCATTGACAAAAAGGTGAACCTAGCTGACACGGTAGCCAACGTGCTCACCGAGATACATCACCAGGAACAGCAAGATGCCAACAAGCGACATCAGAAGGTGGATGCTCGCTACAAGCGGTTGCAACGCGTAAGCATCCTCTTGGCACGGCGCACGGCGTTGCTCCTTGAGGATATTCAGAACGATGAGCATGTAGCATTGCGTCAAGCCATTGATCGTGCAGTGGCTTCTCGCAACGAGATGATAGGCAAGATCACCCTCTTAGGATTGCTGAGCATCCTGACTGCAGCCGTACTGATTGTATATACGCTGCGCGATATCAGGCGCGAACGCCGTAGCCACAAACAATTGGCAGAGGCAAAGGCAGAGACCGAACTACTGATGGAGCAACGTGAGCGTCTGCTGCTGACCATCACACATGACATCAAAGCACCTGCTGCATCAATTGTGGGCTTCATTGACCTGCTGGCGCAATATACCCATGAGCCTAAAGCGCAAGGGTATCTGCAGAACATCCAGTTATCTGCCAAGCATCTCCTTGAGCTTGTCACGGCACTGCTCGACTATCACCAACTGGAGAATGGCACTGCTTCGATACACACCGCAAGTTTTTCTCCTTATTTATTAATAAGCGAATGTGTATCTGAGATGCAACCGCAAGCGATGGCAAAACGTCTGTCGCTTGATACCGATATCACTATAACCCAAGACACGCTTTGCAGTTCGGACGCCTTTCGCATCCGGCAAGTGATCAGCAACCTCATAAGCAATGCTATCAAGTACACCGATAGTGGCAAAGTGGTGGTAAGGGCTGACATGAACAACGTTGACCTAACGATACGGATAAGCGACACGGGCTGCGGCATGACAGATGAGGAGCAGCAGCGCATCTTCCATGCCTTTACACGGCTACCCGAAGCACAGGGCAAAGAGGGCGTTGGTCTAGGGCTGTCTATCTCGCAAGAGATTGTTGAGCGGCTAGGCGGAAAGATCAGGGTAGAGTCGGTGAAAGGCAAAGGGTCTACTTTCATTATATGTATTCCCGTGGAAAATGTAATGACTAGCGCTTCAAAACCTATCGATAGTCAACAGGAGGTAAGCGTCGCATCGGAGGATATACCGCAAGGCAGAACAGCTGACGAGGTCAAGGTGCTCATCGTGGATGACGACAAGCTACAACTGCAACTGCTCACGGAGATGTTTGCACAGATCAGTGGTGCTACGTTCCAGGTTGAAACCACTCAGCAAGCTTCGGAAGCGGTACGCATGGTGCAAGAGAATGAACCAAACTTGATATTCACCGACATGGAGATGCCCGAGATGAGTGGTACGAATCTGCTGCATCTCTTACATCGTGACGTACCATCCTTACAAGCAAAGGTGGTGGCGATGACCGCCCATGATCCTAGCATCTTACCCCAACTGCGGCATGAGGGTTTTGATGCGTGTCTGTTCAAGCCTTTCAATGTGCCTACACTCGCCGCCACATTGACACAGGTGTTGGGTGTGCTAGTAAAAGGGAATGCAGTTTCGGCATCTGCCTCCCCTACCTCAGATAACCTTAGACTGACGTTGCACCAAGCGTTGCTGCCCTTTACGGATGGTGACGAGGAAGCGGAAAGGCAGATTGGGGCAAGCATCAAGGAGTCGGTAGCCGAATATCTACATCTGCTAAGCGCTGGGAACGATGCTGAACGATTGGCTCACGTCGCTCACAAGGCAATGCCTTTGCTTGAAATGCTCTTCCCTGGCAAGAACGATTGGCTCTTACCGCTCACACCTGAGCAGATAGATGGCACGCCTGTAGATGAGCGGTCACGACTGGCTAAGATGTTGGAGGACAAACTCAAAGCCGTGGACGCTTCATTATTTGGGAAGAAATGAGTAACTTTGCAATTGTAAATACATATGTCACGTATATTGATTGTTGAAGATGATCTGTCCTTTGGTACGATACTGCAGACGTATCTACGCAAGAAAGGGTATGAGGTGAGCAAAGCCACATCAGTGAGCGCTGCCACCAAACTAATCTTATCTGAGGACCCAGACCTGGTTCTGTCGGATCTGCGATTGCCTGATCACGATGGGCTATTCCTATTGTCATGGATGCACCGAAGCAAGGTGCGCGCCACATTTATCATGATGACGAGTTATGCCGAGGTACAGAATGCGGTGATGGCTATGAAGATGGGAGCGGCTGATTATATCGCCAAACCTGTACAACCGGACATTTTACTGCAAAAGATACAAGATGCGTTGCAAGCTAATGACTCGCATCCCCAAGCCACCCCACCCCATTCTCCTGCTGATTCGGCAGAAACGAAAAGCCCTACGGATGCTCCTCAATATATCGAAGGGAAGAGCGAGGCCTCCCGTCAGCTTTACCAGTATGTGGAACTGGTTGCCCCAACGCCGCTATCGGTGCTGATCCTAGGCGCATCGGGCACGGGGAAGGAGTATGTAGCGCATCGCATTCATCAGTTGAGCTCTCGCAGCGGGAAGCCTTTTGTGGCGCTAGACTGTGGTGCCATACCGCGTGACATCGCTGCATCTGAGTTTTTTGGTCATAAGAAAGGGGCTTTCACGGGAGCGGATGCTGACAAGCGAGGCGCATTTGAGATGGCCAATGGTGGCACGCTGTTCCTTGACGAGGTGGGCAATCTGACATATGACGTGCAGGTGCAGTTGTTGCGGGCTTTGCAGGAACGGCGCATCCGACCGTTGGGCGGCACTGAGGAGATGGCTATTGACATCCGTCTGGTCTGCGCCACCAATGAGGATCTAGCTGCAGCAGTGGCTGAAGGGCGATTTCGCGAAGACCTCTATCATCGCATCAACGAGTTTACCATCTATATGCCTAAGCTCTCGGAGCGTGGCAGCGACCTCTTCTTGTTTGCCGACTTATTCATCCAGCACGCCAACAAGGAGCTCTCTCGCAAGGTGGAGGGCTTCGACCATGCGGCAGCGGAGATGCTGGCAGCGCACACTTGGCCAGGCAATCTGCGCGAACTCAACAATGTGGTGAAGCGTGCGGTGTTGCTCACGCGTGGATCTAAGATCACCACCACCGAACTCTCACAAGCGATGCCAAGCCCTTCTATCGAACGCGTTTCTACCTTACACGACGCTGACGATGAGCAAGCACGTATCAAGGAGGCATTGCGGCAGACCAATGGCAACAAAGCCAAAGCCGCCCGACTGCTCGGCATCGACCGTAAGACGCTCTACAACAAGATGAGTCGTTGGGAAGAACAATAACCCTAGGCTAGATTCTTCTATCAAGTTAGTGTCAATCCCATATAGAAACCTGTTCCTCTATGATGAAGCTTTAGGCTACTTGCTTATCCATTTGTGAATTATTTTAAAGTATACTTGGTAAAAACACGAAAATATTTCGAAGTATACTTTAAACGCTTGCTTTAAGAAAGCAACTATTTGGCGGTATCGGGAAAAAGATATATTTTTGCAAAAGATATAAGGTATTATGATTTTTGGATATCCATCAACGACATAATCAATGAAGGATTCGCATCTGAAGGTCTGAGAAGAATAGATTATTATGCAGAACAATTCAAGACTGGAGAAATCCTATATAAACGATTTTCACCGTCAGAGCAGCTTGGCTGCATTGAGGGGGGAACAATACATGTTGTTGCATCCATACTCGCGGGAGCAGAAGTTGGAGCAGATAAACTCTCTGCGCCAGAGGACAGTTTCAAAAGAGAGCAGCAACTTGGAAAGGTCCAAGAAGAACGTTTAGAAGCGTGGGCAAAAGCCACTGGGTGTTGGGTTGATGACACAAGCATCTACAGCAAAACCATGGGTGAGCAACTCGCCCATGGAGGAGAGGCGGTAGTGTATGACAACGGAAATACCGTGTTGAAAACGATAGGATTGGATTATTTCATCCAACCCATACTCGCTTTGGACAGAATCTCTTTGCATAATGCATATTTCGAACCGACTAAGATGAATGTTTTGGGCTTTGGCAGAAATTCAGAGGGTGAGTTTATGGTGATTGTCACCCAAACTTTCTTTCAGGGACAACCGATGACTGATGACGAAATACGTAACTATACAG
>CAVHUZ010000060.1:0-369 GCA_963639545.1 Bacteroidaceae bacterium | reverse complement strand
AATTGGTTAATCCGAGAAATTGGACATACTCTACACCCGATATTTATTTGAGTGACATGCATGATGAGAATGTCATCCGTGATAAGGAAGGTGTCGTTTATGTGATAGATTGCGACATTCGAATCAATACACCAGAGCTACATGCTAATGGCACTCGCGAATTGACTACAGAAGTGGAAATCTTTACTGAATAGCTATCGGCTGAATATATTCGATATGATTTCATCCAATCGAATGGATAAAATATGGGGTAAATCATCCAATCGGTTGGACAGAAACGACGTTGGCAAAGAATAAGAATGACACGCAATATCTTTCTACTAAAGATGATTGTCTTTTGTCGTTCACGTCAAGGCATCTCTCTGCTAC
>CAVHUZ010000059.1:0-13997 GCA_963639545.1 Bacteroidaceae bacterium | reverse complement strand
GAGATGATAGAGACGTATATCGCTCCTGAGATGCAACAGATGCAGAAGGCTGCCGACGAGCTGTCTGAGCAAGATGGATGGGTGGTGCTCAATGATAAGCGCAACGTCTTCCCGATTATCAACATGCTCAATGCCAAATACTTTATCCTACCTTTGGGACAAGGCCAACCTACGCCAGTGCTCAACAAGAGTGCGATGGGCAATGGATGGTTTGTGGATAAAGTGACCTACGTATCCAATGCCAACGAGGAGATAGCTAAGGTAGGCAAGCTCGACCTCAGACATGAGGCTGTGGCAGATAAGCAGTTTGAGACTCAGCTAGGACAGTCTACTGCCAACGATTCGACAAGCAACGTCACCCTCACGGCTTACCAACCCAACAATCTCAAGTACACCATCGACTCGAAGAATGGTGGTGTGGTAGTGTTCTCAGAAGTATATTACCCTGGATGGACAGCTACCATTGATGGCCAAGAAGCCGAGCTGGGACGTGTCAACTATATCCTACGTGCCTTGAAGGTGAAACCCGGTAAGCACGAAGTGGTACTCGACTTCCACCCCACGAGCGTTAAGACCACTGAGACCATAGCTTATGTGGCTATCGCCGTGCTGGTGCTGCTCGCCATCTTCCTCATTGTGGTAGACGTACGCAAGCTCAAGGCATCGTCTGCACCTACATCTGAAAAATAATTTACCTAAATATATGGGTTCTAAAAGTTAGCTTTCATACCGACGTTCTTGCGGTAGCTAACTCTTAGAACCCATTTTCTTCTAAACTATGTTGAGAAAACTCCTTTCCCTTCCACCTAATCTAGTGAACGTGTTTCATCAGATTACGGGATACGATAAAGACGAATGGTTCTGCACCTGTGACCCTGTTGGACATCGATTGGGGTCGGGTGGGGGCACCGACTGGTTGCTCCGTGCTTGTTATGAGCACGATCATAGCGAGGCGTCGTTTGACCAATGGCTGGCATCCGAGCGCCGCTTGTTGCTTCATGCCGGAGGACAAAGCAGACGGTTACCTTCCTATGCACCATCGGGTAAGATTCTGACCCCCATCCCCGTGTATCGTTGGGAGCGAGGACAACGCCTTTCGCAAGACTTGTTGTCCCTACAGGTACCCTTGTATCAGAAGATTATGGATGCCGCACCATCGTCGGTTCACACGATGATAGTGAGTGGCGATGTGCTCATACGTGCCACCCAACCGCTTCAGCCCATTCCTGATGCCGATGTGATATGCTATGGCTTGTGGCTCAGTGCTGACATAGCCAAGGATCATGGCGTGTTTGTCTCCTCACGTGAGACCCCCGATGTGCTCAAGTGTATGTTACAGAAGCCTTCTGTGGAAACCCTTTCTCAGCTTTCAGAGCAACATCTCTATCTTACCGATATCGGCGTATGGCTCCTCTCGGACAAGGCGGTCAAACTGCTTATGGATCATTCAGAGAAGGAAGGAGAGATAGTCAACTATGACCTCTATGGCGAGTTTGGTTGTGCCTTGGGTACTGATCCCGGTGTGAAAGATGCGGCTCTCAACGAGCTCAAGGTGGTGGTGTTGCCTCTGCCCGGTGGTGAGTTCTACCATTTTGGTACATCCCATGAGCTTCTCTCGTCAACCCTAGCCATACAGAACCTCGTCAACGACCAGAGAGAAATCATGCACCACTCTAACAAACCCCATCCCGCGATGTTCGTACAGAATGCCGTGATAAAGGTGAAGATTACCTCAGAGAATCAGAATCTATGGGCAGAAAACTGTTGGATAGGTGCGCACTGGCATCTCTCTAGAGAGAATATCATCACCGGAGTGCCCGAGAACGATTGGCACATCAGTCTTGATGAAGGCCAATGTGTCGATATCGTACCCATTGCCGACACCCAATGGGTGGTGCGTCCCTACCATTACTATGATAAGTTTGCCGGTAGCAAGCAGCAAGAACCACTGTTCCCCGTGACCGATAATGTCGAGGATATGGGTACGTTGCTGCGATATATGCTCCAGCAAGACACCTCAGCGCAAGCTGCAGCGCTCTATCAAGCAGCACCAAAACTCAGTGCAGAGCAGATCTCGGATCAAGCTAACCTACCCCGATTGGTAGCGCAGCGCACCGCTTACCGCCAACTCAACTGGCCCGCACTGGCAGCCAACTACCAGCATAGCGTGTTCTATCAAGTGGATCTGGATGATGCTGCCCAGCAATATGCCACCCATCAGCTGCCAATGCCCGCACCGCTACCCGATAACCAGCTGCTCTTGACGCGTGTACATGATGCGATGTTTCGCTCGGCAGTGGCTAAGTATAAGGGCGAAGATGCTGCGCCAGATGAGCAACGAGCCTTTGCGCTACTGCGTGAAGGGCTGACGCAAGACGTCATCTGTCAGAAGCAACAACCTAGGATAGCTGTCTATTCGGATCAGATAGTGTGGGGGCGTTCGCCCGTGCGCATCGACCTCGCTGGAGGATGGACCGATACGCCACCTTACTGTCTTATGGAAGGTGGCAATGTGGTCAACGTAGCTATCGAACTCAATGGTCAACCGCCCCTTCAGGTGTACGTCAAGCCATGTGCCCAACCGCATCTCATCCTTCGTAGCATCGACCTCGGCGCCTCTGAGACAATCACTACCTATGAACAACTATCCCAATATAATAAGGTGGGAAGTCCTTTCTCCATCCCTAAGGCAGCCCTTGCATTGGCTGGATTCTTACCGGCTTACTCGGTAGAGCCCTTCAGTACGCTCACCGAACAGCTGCAAAGCTATGGACATGGTATCGAACTGACCATGCTCTCGGCCATCCCCGCGGGCTCCGGACTAGGTACAAGCAGTATCCTTGCCGCCACGGTGCTAGGTGCGCTCAGCGACTTCTGTGGCTTGGGTTGGGATAAGACGGAGATAGGTCGTCGCACCTTGGTGTTGGAACAACTACTCACCACCGGTGGCGGATGGCAAGATCAGTTTGGCGGTTTGCTCCCTGGTATCAAACTCTTGCAGACCCAAAAAGGATTTACGCAGACCCCGATAGCACGCTGGTTGCCTACGGATATCTTTACGCAACCCGAATATCACGCCTGTCATCTGCTTTATTACACTGGCATCACACGTACGGCCAAGTCTATTTTGGCAGAGATTGTACGAAGGATGTTCCTCAATCAGCATGAGCAACTGGCTTTGCTGCGTGAGATGAAGGACCATGCCCTTGCGCTATATGACGCTGTGCAGCAGATGAACTTCAACGAGATGGGTCGCTTGATACGCACCACGTGGAAGCAAAATCAGCTACTCGACTCGGGTACTAACCCCGCAGAGGTGGCGCAGCTCACCCAGCTAGTGGACGATTACTGCCTAGGATACAAACTGCCCGGTGCGGGTGGAGGCGGTTATCTCTATATGATGGCGAAAGATCCCGAAGCCGCTGCGCGCATCAAACAAGTGCTCATGGCGCATCCGTTACACGATAATGCACGCTTCGTGGATATGTCAGTCAGTGAAACAGGACTGAAGGTGAGTCGTAGCTGATAGGTCCGAACATAGATATACGTCCTTAATCGCAATGGAATTTAGAACGAAAGTGGATATACCCACACCGCCATTCTTGCTTCATCCACAAAGCGAGATCCTCTGTGTAGGCTCATGCTTTGCTGACAAGATAGGTCAGCGCTTTAGGGAAGAGCACTTCTCGGTGGAGAGCAACCCCTTTGGTGTGATGTACAACCCCGTCAGCATTGGGCATACCGTGGCACGATGCCATCGCTCGGTGGATGTAGCTATCTTCACGCTGGGTACCAATCACGTGTATGTAGAGCGCAGTACGGGAGAAGTGGTGGACAATTGTCAGAAGCGTCCGCAGCGCCTTTTCGAAGAGAGACAGCTCAGCATAGAGGAATGCTGCGATAGTCTAGAGAAAGCTATCCTGACCTTGCGCCAGCTTAATCAGGATGTAAAAGTGATCCTAACAGTCAGTCCTATCCGTTACCGGAAGTACGGCTATCGGCAGAGTAAGCTCTCTAAGGCGGTGCTCCTCCTTGCTGCCAACCAACTGGAACAGCGCTATCCCGAAACGGTCAACTATTTCCCGGCTTATGAGATAGTCAATGACGAGCTGCGCGACTATCGGTTCTATCAACCCGACATGCTTCATCCTTCGCAGCAGACGGTGGATTATATCTGGGAACGATTTGCCGATGTCTATCTCACCGATGCTGCAAAGCAGTTTCTAGAAGAGTGGAAACCACTCAAGGAAGGCTTCGCTCATCGTCCGTTTCATCCCGAATCGGAGCAATATCAACAGTTTGCCGCACAGCTACGGCAACGCTATCAGCGGTTCACGGAAAAGTGGCAAGTGAGGCATGTTTTCGATATTAAGTTTGGCGAATTCTGAAACTTGCATTACCTTTGTATCTTAATAAGGTGGGTTCAGATGATGACCACCAATCAATAAATAAAATAAACGTCAGAAATGATTTATCCAATCGAGAAAGTAGTGACCCTTATTGGGGCGCGTCGTTATGGAGATGCCGATGCATCTATCGGATTTCTGCTAACAGATAGTCGTTCGTTATGCTTCCCAGAGGAAACCTTGTTCTTCGCTCTGAAGTCGGAACGCAACGATGGACATTACTATATCCCCGACCTGTATCGTAGAGGTGTACACAATTTTGTGGTGGAAGACGTGCCTACTGATTGGGAAAAACAATATCCGCAAGCCAACTTCCTCAAGGTGGTGGGTACACGCGAGGCGTTGCAACGACTTGCTGAGCGCCACCGCGACGAGTTTGATATACCTATCGTTGGTATCACCGGATCAAATGGTAAGACGATGGTCAAGGAATGGCTATACCAGTTGTTGAGCAGTGAAAAGGTGGTGACACGTAGCCCCCGTAGCTATAACTCACAGATTGGTGTACCTCTGTCAGTGTGGTTGCTTAACGAGAACAGCCAAGTGGGTGTGTTTGAGGCAGGCATCAGCAAACCTGGAGAGATGCGACCACTACGCGACATCATCCAACCTACGTTGGGCGTGCTTACCACGTTGGGCGATGCACATCAAGAAAACTTCCCCACGATGGAGGCCAAATGTAAGGAGAAGCTACAGCTGTTCCATGATGCGAAGGCTGTGGTGTACCCCATGGATAATGAGATGGTGACCCGTTGCATCTCCAACTATGCATACAAAGGCGAACAACTGGCATGGTCTACGACCAACAACAAGGCTGCATTCTATATCACGCACGTTGAGAAGCAAGAAGCGCAGACCACGATTCATTATAAATGGAAGGGTGGAGAGGAGACATCTTACACGCTGCCATTTATCGATGAGGCTTCGATAGACAACTCAGTCACTGCAGCTATATCCGCATTGTACCTTGGTTTAAGCCAAGCACAGCTCGCTGAGCGTATGAAGGCTTTGGAGCCAGTGGCTATGCGCTTAGAGGTGAAGGAGGGAAATCATGGATGTACGCTGATCAACGACTCGTACAACTCCGACTTCAACTCTCTTGACATCGCGCTCGACTTTATGAGTCGTCGCCCTGATCACAACAATCGTCAGCGCACACTGATTCTTAGTGATATCCTACAGAGCGGTGAGACCGAAGCTGCGCTCTATCAGCATGTGGCTGCTTTGGTGGAAAAACGTGGCGTGAGAAAGTTTATAGGTATCGGTTCGGCACTCCAAAGTCAAGCCGAAGCCTTCAAAAGCCTAGATGAGAAATACTTCTTTGCCACGGTGCACGACTTTATTCAGAGTCCAGTGTTCAGTTCCTTGCATGACGAGGTGATACTGCTAAAGGGTGCAAGGCAGTTTGGCTTTGATCATCTCACCGAGCTATTGGTTAAGAAAGTGCATGAGACCACACTGCAAGTAAACCTCAACGCCTTGGTGGACAACCTCAACTGGTATCGCTCGTTTATGAAACCCGAAACCAAGTTGGTATGTATGATTAAGGCAGATGCTTATGGCGCAGGTGCCGTGGAGATAGCTAAGACGCTTCAGGATCATCGTGTGGACTACCTTGCGGTGGCTGTGGCAGATGAAGGTGTGACGCTCCGCAAGAATGGTATCACCAGCAACATCATGATTATGAACCCCGAGATGACGGCGTTTAAGACTATGTTCGACTATGATCTGGAACCCGAGGTGTACTCGTTCCGTATCATGGATGCGCTAGTGAAGGCGGCACAGAAGGAAGGTATCACCAACTATCCTGTGCATATCAAGCTAGATACGGGTATGTGCCGATTGGGATTCAATCCTCAGACAGAGGTGGATGAACTCATCGACCGCTTGAAACATCAGAATGCCATTATCCCCCGAAGCGTGTTCTCGCACTTCGTCGGATCGGATGATGATAGCTTTGACGATTTCTCAGCACGTCAGTTTGCACGCTTTGATGAAGGTAGTCGTAAGCTACAAAGCGCTTTCACGCATAAGATTTTGCGTCATATGGACAACTCAGCAGGCATTGAGCACTTCCCTGAGCGCCAAATGGATATGTGCCGATTGGGACTAGGACTCTATGGCATAGACCCACGTACCAATCAGTTTATCAATAACGTGTCTACACTGAAGACCACTATTCTGCAGATGCGACACGTGAAAGCAGGCACAAGCGTGGGATATAGTCGAAAGACGGTGCTAGATCGTGATAGCGTCATCGCCGCTATACCTATCGGATATGCTGATGGTCTGAATCGACACCTAGGTAACAGACATTGCTATTGCTTGGTTAATGGACAGAAAGCCGACTATGTAGGCAATATCTGTATGGATGTGTGCATGATTGATGTGACCGATATTGCTTGTAAGGAGGGAGACAGCGTGGAGATCTTCGGTGATCATCTACCCGTCATGCAGCTGTCAGATGTGCTTGATACCATCCCTTATGAGGTGCTGACGGGAATCAGCAATCGTGTCAAACGTGTCTACTATCAAGAATAACGTCTTAATAAAAGGCGGGTTCTAAACTCGCCATAACCTCTTATTGCCTAAAGAACGATTTGTCAGCAAACTCAAATCGTTCTTTAGGCAACACTTTTTCAATTCTTTTTCCTATCTTTGTAGGTGATAAAGGAAACGTATGCGTCATGGCTACTGAGCTCTGATGCATGCTTTGTTCCCCACCTTGTTGATACATCAAACCTAACCAAAGATATGAAAAAGCTATTCCTTATGACCCTATTAGCGATGATGGCATTTCTCGCTAATGCACAGAAAGTAACCTCGTTGCAGTCGCCTGATGGTAAGATAGCCGTGAAGGTGACTACTGGTAATGTCCTTTCTTACACCTTAACCATTGACAATGAAGAGGTGCTTACTGATTGTCGACTTGATATGACGATCGATGGTAAGAAGCTTGCCGCTTCTCCAAAGCTCAAGAATGTGAAGCGATCAACGATCAACGAAACTTTACATCCGGTTGTTCCGCTAAAGAGCGCCGAGGTGAAAAACCATTGCAACGTCATGACGATGACCTTTGACGGCTTCGCATTGGAATTCCGTGCTTATGACAATGGGGCGGCTTATCGATTTGTCACGAAGAAGAAAGGCATGGTGAACGTGGATAATGAGCTTTTTGCAATCCATTTCCCCGCGGCTTATACAGCTGAGATCTCATGGGCAAACAGCTTCCGTACCGGTTGTGAAAGCTCGTTCAGACAGGTCAATACCAAGGAGTTTAAGCCGGCAGATGATATGACCTATCTGCCCATCCTTGTGAATACAGATCGTAAATATAAGATTCTTATATCCGAATCGGACCTCCGCGACTATCCCGGAATGTTCCTCAATGGCACGGGAGACAATGGTATGCAAGCCGTGTTCCCTCCATGCCCCTTGGAGACAACTCCTGATGGCGACCGCAGTGTGGCTTTCACCAAGACGGCAGATTATATCGCACGCACTTCGGGGACACGTTCCTTCCCATGGCGCTACTTCATGGTCTCACGTGAGGATAAAGAGATTCCACTCAATAACCTCACCTATGTGCTCGCTTCGCCATGCGAAATAAAAGATTGCAGTTGGATTCGTCCCGGACAAACCAGTTGGGATTGGTGGAATCATAAGATGATATGGAACGTGGATTTCCGTGCTGGCATCAATACAGAGACCTATAAATACTACATCGATTTTGCTTCTAAATATGGTGTTTCTTACATTATCCTTGATGAAGGATGGGCAAAGACCACACGCGAACCTTATGAAACGATCAAGGATATCGACCTTCCTGAACTGATACGTTATGGTAAGAGCAAGAACGTTGGTGTGATTCTTTGGCTTCCTTGGCTCACCGTGGAAAACTATCCCGAACTTTTCGCTAAGTATGAAGAGTGGGGCGTGGCTGGCGTAAAAATCGATTTCATGGATCGACAAGACCAGTGGATGGTCAACTACTATGAGCGTACGGTCAAGGAAGCAGCCAAACATCATATCATTGTCGACTTTCACGGAGCCTATAAGCCGTCAGGTCTAGAGCGCCGTTATCCTAATCTACTGTCCTATGAAGGCGTGCGCGGATTGGAACAAAACGAGAATTGTGTTCCAGAGAATAGCATCTACTTGCCATTCATGCGCAATGCGGTAGGCGCAATGGACTTTACGCCAGGTGCGATGATCAGTGCGCAACCCGAGTTTGTGCGCAATTCAGATCCCAATCCGATGACTGGCGGTACCCGTTCTTACCATATGGCGACGTACATCGTCTTTGAAAGTGGTATACAGATGCTCAGTGACAGTCCTACGCGTTACTATGCTGAAGAACCCTGCACACGGTTTATCACTTCTGTACCTGTCACTTGGGATGAGACACGGATTATTGATGCCAAAGCGGGCGAGTATATTCTTGTAGCCAAACGCAAAGGCACAAAGTGGTATATTGGTGCTATCACTGGCAAAGACAGTCAGACCTTGACATTGCCTTTGGACTTCTTAGGTAGCGGAAAGCATCAGTTGACCTACTTTGAGGATGGCCCCAACTCTGACAGACAAGCAATGGAATATCGTCAACGACAATCTACCGTAGACGCATCGACCACCATGACGCTCCATTTGGTACGCAATGGCGGATGGTGTGGCGTCGTGGAATAATACAAACACACAATATATGAAAGCAGAAAACAACCTGATAGAGCAACGATTGGAAGCTCTGCGCGAGGTGATGCGCCGAGAACATCTCGCAGCCTTTATCTTCCCGAGTACTGATCCACACAATAGCGAGTATGTGCCAGCACGTTGGGAGGGGCGCAAATGGATTAGCGGCTTTGACGGTTCGGCTGGTGTCGCTGTCGTAACGCAACATACAGCAGCCTTGTGGACCGATTCGCGCTATTTCATTGCAGCCGAAGAACAGCTCAGAGGAACCGAATATACGCTGATGCGTGAACGTGTACAAGGTACGCCGACCATCGCGCAGTGGCTGACTGAACAGCTTAAGGATAGCGCTCTCACCGAGATTGGTGTTGATGGGATGTGCTCTTCTGCGGTGGAAGTGGAAGGACTGATTGCAGAAATGCGCCAAGTGGGTATTACGGTACGTACCAATTGGGACCCTTTAGAAGCTATTTGGGCGAATCGCCCTCCCGTTCCTATGAACCAAATAGAGATCCACGACTTGCAATATGCGGGTGTGAGTTGTCATGAAAAGCTTGCTAATATCCGCACGGAGCTCTATCTCAAGAAGGCAGATGGTATGTTGGTGTCTGCGCTTGATGATATAGCTTGGACGCTAAACCTGCGCGGAAGCGACGTGCACTGCAATCCCGTCTTTGTGGCTTACCTCTTGATAGCACCTGATCGCACCACGCTCTTTACGGATAAAAGGAAGTTGGGCGAAGACGTGAAGCAATATCTTGCGGCAGAAGGGGTAGAAACGGACGACTATAACAACGTGGCTGAGGGACTGAGAACCTACTTCGGATGTAGTCTATTGGTAGATCCCAGCCAGACCAATTATACCTTATATAATATAGCACAGCAACAACGATACTCTGTTCTGCCTACCGCGTCACCCATACCTGCGATGAAAGCCGTGAAAAACGAGGCAGAGATTGCAGGCTTCCGTCGTGCGATGGTGCGTGATGGGGTTGCGATGGTGCGCTTCCTTCGTTGGCTTCGCCCGGCTGTGGAACGTGGCGGACAGACTGAGATGAGTGTAGATAGAGAACTGACAAGGCTGCGCGCTGCCCAACCGCTCTTTCGCGATCTCTCTTTCGATACCATAGCGGGGTATCAGGCACATGGTGCCATCGTGCATTATGAGGCTACGCCCGATACGGATGCGCCTCTCAAACCTGAAGGATTGTTACTTCTGGATAGTGGCGCTCAGTATGCTGATGGTACAACGGATATCACCCGTACCATCGCTTTGGGTCCCGTTACAGATGAGCAGAAACGTATCTATACGCTTGTGCTCAAAGGTCACCTTCAACTTCAGAACCTCTGTTTCCCCGATGGTGCATGTGGCTCACAATTAGACGCCGTGGCTCGTATGGCGATGTGGCGTGAAGGGATGAACTTCCTACATGGTACAGGACATGGAGTGGGCTCTTATCTGAATGTGCATGAAGGTCCACACCAGATACGTATGGAATGGCGACCAGCCCCATTGCACAGTGGCATGACGGTGACGGACGAGCCCGGGCTTTATCTAGTCGACCGATTCGGTGTGAGAACGGAGAACACCTTGTTAGTGCGCGAATACAAACGAACCGAGTTTGGGCGCTTCCTCTGCTTCGAACCTCTCACGCTCTGCCCCATTGATAAATCGCCTATACTCGTCGATCTTCTTTCTTCTGAAGAGTGCCAGTGGCTTAATGCATACCACCAAAAAGTGTACGACACCCTTTCGCCTCACCTCTCGCTAGAAGAAAAAGCATGGCTGAAAGAGGCCTGCAGTCCACTTTAGGTTATGAGACCTATAAGAGGGTCGAATCAAGAATTATATACACATCCTTGAAAGGAACGATTTCTTGGACTGCAATCGCAGTTATAAAAAACCAAAAGCTAAACAAGATAACATACTGAATAATGAAGAAACTACTACAATCTATTGCTTTGTGTTCAATATTCTTGCTGAACACATCGCCTATTGCGGCTCAGCAGCTACCTTATCAGAATCCTAGTCTATCAGCTGAGGCTAGGGCAGAGGATCTGCTTGGTCGCCTTACGCTTGAAGAGAAGACACGATTGATGATGGATACCTCTCCTGCTATCGACCGACTTGGCATCCCGCAGTTTCAATGGTGGAACGAGGCACTGCATGGTATCGGCAGAAACGGATTTGCTACCGTCTTTCCTATTACGATGAACATGGCGGCTTCATGGGATGATGCCTTATTATATAAGGTGTTTACCGCCGTTAGTGATGAGGCGAGAGCCAAGGCACAGGTCGCTAAGGCGTCGGGCGATATCAAGAGGTATCAGTGCTTGAGCTTCTGGACACCGAACATCAATATCTTCCGTGATCCTCGTTGGGGACGTGGACAGGAGACCTATGGCGAAGACCCTTATCTCACAACGAAGATGGGACTGGCTGTGGTGAATGGCTTGCAAGGACAGACGTTTGATGGAAAGCCACTGTCTGCTCCTGGCGAAACCGCATCAGCTTCATCGCCAACGAATGCTTCAGCAGATGGCGGCCCTAAGTATGTAAAGCTCTTAGCTTGTGCTAAGCATTTCGCGGTGCATAGCGGACCGGAATGGAATAGGCATAATTTCAATATCGAGGACCTCCCCGAAAGAGACTTGTGGGAGACTTACCTCCCTGCCTTCAAATCGTTGGTGCAAGAGGGACATGTGGCTGAGGTGATGTGCGCTTATCAGCGAATAGATGGTGCGCCTTGTTGCAGCAATGCTCGATATGAACGACAGATACTGCGAGACGAATGGGGATTTAAGGGACTGATCACTTCTGACTGCGGTGCCATCAACGACTTCTATCTCCCAGGGCGTCATGGTACGGCTAGTACGCCCGCAGAGGCCACGGCACAAGCCATCGGAAGCGGAACGGATGTAGAGTGTGGTGGCGTCTATAGCTCACTGCCTGAGGCTGTGAAGAGCGGTCTGATTACAGAAGAGAAGGTCAATGAAAGCCTAAAGAGGCTGCTCGTGGCACGTTTCCGCCTAGGCGATTTTGATAAGGATGAACAAGTGGCGTGGACAAAGATCCCTGCTTCCGTCATCGCTAGCAAGGAACACAAGGCTTTGGCGCTGAAGATGGCAGAGGAGGGAATAGTGTTGCTTCAGAACAAGAATCAGCTCTTACCTCTGAACAAAAGCCAAAAGATTGTGGTGATGGGACCGAATGCCAACGACTCCATCATGCAGTGGGGCAACTATTCGGGTTATCCTACGGCTACCACAACTATTCTTCAAGGCATACGCAGCTATGTGAATGGGACGACTTGTTGCAACCAGATGTCGTCAACCTCAGCTTGCGACGTGAAATATATTCCTGCTTGCACCTTGACCCGAAACGAGGTGGCAGAAAGCAAGTTCAGTCTCTTTACATCCGACAACGGCAGCAAGGGTGTCACAGCGACCTATTGGAACAACATGGAACAGGAGGGAGAGCCTGTGGCCACGGTTAAGATGACCACCCCCGTCAATCTGAGCAATGGTGGTAACACCGTCTTTGCACCCGGCGTGAACCTCAGCCAGTTCTCTGCTCGTTATGAAGGTACCTTCGTTCCTGATGCCGATGAGACCTTAAATGTCAAGATAGGCTGCGATGATGGTTACCGACTGATCATCGATGGCGACACTGTGGCAAACGTATGGCAAGGATTTGGCTGGGTGCATAAGGTCAACAAGCCTATCCAGGTGCAGAAAGGTAAGCCTGTGCAGATACAACTAGACTACTTCCAGGATGCCGACTTGGCTGTGATGCAGTTTGATATTCAGAAAAACTATGTTCCCACTGAGGAGCAACTGCTCAGCGCTGTAGGCGATGCTGACGTGGTAGTGTTTGTTGGTGGCATCTCTCCCAGCCTGGAAGGTGAAGAGATGAATGTGTCCGAAGCTGGCTTCAAGGGTGGCGACCGCACCGATATAGAGTTGCCTCAGGCGCAGCGTAAGGTCATCGAGATGCTACATAGGGCTGGCAAGCGCGTGGTGTTTGTCAACTGCTCAGGCTCAGCTATCGCTATGGTCCCTGAGACCGAGAATGCAGAGGCTATCCTTCAGGCATGGTATCCTGGTGAGAAGGGTGGCGAGGCTGTGGCAAAGGTGCTCTTTGGTGAGGTGAATCCTTCGGGCAAACTTCCCATTACGTTCTACCGCAGCGTCACGGATCTGCCTGATTTTCTCGATTATACGATGAAGAACCGCACCTATCGCTATTTCAAGGGTGAAGCGTTGTTCCCGTTCGGTCATGGACTGAGCTACACCACCTTTGAATATGGCAAGGCTAAGTATAAGTCGGGTAAGCTAGAGTTTGCGTTGTCTAATACCGGCAAGGTCGATGGCACCGAAGTGGCACAGGTCTATATCAAGCGTGTGGATGATGTGGATGGACCTATCAAGAGCCTCAAGGCCTACAAGCGAGTGGATCTCAAGGCAGGCGAAACGCAGAAGGTAAGCATTGATTTGCCTCGCAAGAGTTTTGAGGGATGGGATGCTCAGACCAATACCATACGCGTAGTGCCTGGTAAGTATCAGGTCTTCGTAGGTGGCTCGAGCGCTGATGCTGCGATGAATGTGATTGAAGTGACAATCAAGTAATCGTTCCTCCCATTACCTCCATGTTGAATATAATATCGCAAAAAATGAAGAATATATTTGTGAATCTAGTTGATTTGCGTTAATTTTGCAATGCACTACGCTCGCAGAAAGCCTTCGGGAAAGATGTGAACGAGTGCTACTTTTTATGGCTCATCCGTTAAATGCGTGGATAGATCAGTCGCCTACATGATTAGTGGGTGCGGTGTCTCACCGCACGTTCCTTTTTTGTTTATTGCGACGTGAGACACGTCGCCCACTATTGTTACACTTGCT
>CAVHUZ010000058.1:0-14291 GCA_963639545.1 Bacteroidaceae bacterium | reverse complement strand
CAAAGTCAGAGTAACGGAATACACTCATACGAGGTGCAAAAAATAGAAGTGCTCGACGAAAAAACGCCGAACACTTCTAATGGTGTGGGTACGCCTAATAGTGATATTAGTGCCTATCCACTTGCAAAGGTAATCCAAGATGTCGGAAAAACAATGGAAAAAGACAAAAAACTTCTTGCAGAGAGCAAAAAAGCCGATGAGGACACTTCGATGTACCGTGAAGGAAACGAAACGGAGGACATTTGGAAGGATCATAGCATGGGCCTTCATGAGCGTATCACCGCTGCGGCAACCCGACTGGCTAATAACCACAAGGATAACAAAACCTTGCGCAACGACGCTATGCGTGCCATTGGTGGAAACCTTACCGACCTACGTAAGGCGATGAGCCTACAACGTCAGTTTGACATCACGACGGTGAAGCGAGTAGCCGACCTTGCTCGTGTGTTGATGGATGGTGGATATCTGAACGACCTTAGCCAGATGGAGGTGAAGCGATTGCTCGCTGCCGTGAAGAACAGCGCGGGCCGTAACGACATCGAGGGTAATGTGCAGAAGGTGATGGATATCATGGTGGATAACCAATTAAAAAATGCTGAAGCCACACTGCACCGCCTTGAAAGCATCAAAGGTACGAAGGTGGATGCACGCGGCGTAGAGGTGCAAGGAGATCTAGACGCGGCAGGTGCGCACACGATGAAGGTGTTTAAGAAGGCACGTGCCTGGGAGCGTACCGCCATCGAGGAAGCTATGGCCGACGTTCAGCAACGTATGGGTAGCACCGATACGACCGTAGCGGAAGAGGCTGCGCTGGACAATGCTGGTCTGCAATTTGCGTTGGACTATGTGGAGAACATCACGGGAAGCAAGACGGAAGAAGCCACCTTGCGTCAAGAGATAAAGCAAGCCCATGAAGATGCCGATGAAAAAGAACGTAAGACTGATTCTTACCGCCAATACATCGATATGATGCACGAGGCTATCCGTCAAAACAAGATAGACCGTGCGCAGGCATACTATGAACTTGTCGGCCGTATCTCGGGTGACCTTCGTGAGAGCATGGCCAATGCCCAAGCGTTCAAGGAAGCCGAGAAGGAACGTATCCGCAAGATTCAACACTATGCTAATAGCGACATGGAAGGCAGACCATGTGACGAGCACTATAAGCCGAAGGTTATGGATAAGTTTGTGAACAACTCGTTCGTGTCATTGGTGTTCGCTCCGCTTGGTACATTTGAGCAGATGATGCGCCTATTCGGTAGTAAGAGCGCCAACGGCGAGGGTTATCTGTATAATAGATTTATGCGTGGTTGGGTGGATGCACGTCAGAAGGAGATTAGAGGTGTGCGGAGCAAGTATGCCATACTAGACGCTAAGGCTGCAGAATTGTTTGGCGGTAAGGTGAAAACGTGGGGCGATCTTATCAGTAAGGTGGGACGTCTGCCAAAGGCTACTGTGAAGTTTTGGAACGGCGGCGAGATGCAGGAACGTGAGATATCACAAGGCAACCTTATGTATATCTACATGGTGAACAAGATGCTTGACGGCCGCATGAAACTGCGTAAGATGGGTATCAGCGAGGAAGATGTTGCCGATATCGAGAAGGCGCTTGATCCGAAGCTGGTCGAGCTTGCCGACTGGTTGCAAAATGAGTTCTTGGTAGATACTCGCAACGAATACAATGAGACCCACAAGAGAATGTTCGGTGCGTCAATGGCCGCAATAGAGAACTATTTCCCATTGAAGATTCTTGCCAACGCTCGTGCAGACAAGCCCGAAGACCTTGACAATCCTGATAAGGTAGACGGCATCAGTACGGCCACCGGTAGTATCATCAAGCGTAGACGCAACGCTTTGGCCCTTGATATCACGGGAGCGGATGCATTGCATGTAATCTTAGATCATGTGGCACAAATGGAGCACTGGAATGCCTTTGCAGAACTGAACCGCGACTTGAATACCTTACGTACCTACAAGCGCTTCCGTAACAAGGTGCAGAACATGACGACCATCTATGGCAGTGGTACGGAACTCTGGAAGAAATTCAATGCCACGTGCCAGATGATGTCGGGTACATATCGTCCACCACGTGCCAAGCTAGACGAGGCTGCCGTGAATTTTGCCAAGGGCGTGACCGCTGCAAAAGTGTCGTTCCGTATGTTCACGGCCTTGAAGCAGTTTCTTTCCATGCCGGCATACATTCCCGAAGCAAGAGCCGACTACCTATTGGCTGACATCGTGAACCCTGTAAAAGCATGGAAATGGTGCATAGAGAACTTGCCCATTTTCGAGGAACGTGTAAAAAGTCGCGCGGCCGGTGACCCCCGTCTAATGAAATCGGATATGGACTGGAAGATATGGCGTTCGCGCGTGATGGAGATGGCTTCTCGTATAGGTATGGCGCCCAATGCTTTTGTGGATGCAGTGACCGTAGCCATCGGTGCCCACTCGATGTATAGAACGAAGCTGAACGAGTATCTTCGTTATGGTTACACTCAAGAGGCCGCAGAGCGCAGAGCGAACCAAGATGCGGAGATACTTTACAACTTGACACAGCAATCGAGTGAGGGTCCATTCATGTCAACGATGCAGATGGATAGGTCGTGGCTGTCGGTGCTGTTCTCGGTATTCAGAAACTCAAGCATGGCTTATCAGCGTCAGTTGCACGATGCTGTGCGCAATCTGATACGCAACTTTACTCCTGGACAACGTGCAGCGAGCATCGCATTTATGAAGAAGCAGATGATGCGTGATGGTTTGGACGAATCGAAGGCAGAGTACGCTGCGGAGCGGAGATTTGACCGTCAGTATAGAAAAGACGCATTGCGTGTTGCGACGTTCGGTTATGTCATGCAGTTTACGTGGAACCTTGGTTCATACTTGCCATATCTGCTGTTTGGTGATGATGACGAGACGAAAGATGAGTTTTGGAAAGACGTGTGGACGCATACCGCTGGTGGCTGGTTGGAAGGCTTTACGGGCGGTGATGTGTTGAGCCAAGTAGTAGGCATGTTGTTGTCGGGCGAGGGTAATCCGAGCTACGCGAGCAAGGATATGCCGTTGACGAGTGATCTGATGAATCTCCTACAGAAGCTAGGCAACGGAAAGAAAGCCGAAGCATTGACCGACATTGTGAACCTCGTTGTTCAGTCGGGTATCGGAGTAAACCCACAGAGTATCACAGATGCGGTGTTAGCTCTCGTGGATGCTTGTGGTGACGATCCGGAGCTGGCGCATGAAGCGACGATCTGCATTGCTCGTATCCTTCAAACGCCACAGAGTCAGCTTGACAAGTTGTACTTTGACGAGGTAGGCCTAAGCGGTAAGGAGGTAAGCAAGTACACTCCAGCACAACTTGCTGAGCGTTACGTACGATACAAGGTGAAACGCGGTCGTCTATATGCAGCATGGACATGGGACGACAAGGAACAGAAGCAGAAGAACATTGACAAGGCAAATTCTCTCATCAAGGAGCGCACGGAGAAGCTGGGTGATAATAAGGTTAACGAAGCCTATCTGCGTTATGAGGAAGTGTACAAAGATGTAGCTAAACAAGTGAGTGCAGCAGATAAGGCCGCCGAGACCGATTATGTGAAGTCTGCCGAGATGTGGTCTGCGATAGAGAAAGACGCAAAGACGTATGACACCTACGAGGTGTTTAGGGATGCAGATAGCGAGCTGGAAGATATCGTGAAATGCTACATGAGTGCTAAGACCCCGCAAGAGGCAAACCTTTGCCAAGAGGCGATAATTGCTTACAAGGCCAAGATGGTGGCTGCGCTGAACAACGTGGGTACGAAAAAGGAGGACGCTTCTATGAAAGAACTTGATGCGGTGGCAGAGGACTTCTACCGGAAGTATGATGCGATGCAAAAATAGATGCGGTGAAATATGATTCAAAAATGGGCAAGCGATGATGATGTCGCTTGCCCATTATATTATATATAAGGTGTATGTTACCACAATGCAACTTTGCCGGCAATGCCTAAGTCGAGTGTGGCTGTGATGATGCCCAAAGCACGGAATACGTGGCTTATGGTGGAGAGGGTAGGTGAGCATCGCCCGTTTTCTAGCTTGCAAATCTGTGAGCGTTTTACACCGATTTTATCTCCAAGTTGTTCCTGTGTAAGGTTGTGCTGGATACGAGCCTTTTTGATAGCCTCGCCTACGAAATAGGAGTTGACTTCCTCTTTAAGCCGGGCTTCCATAGCGTCTCTTTCGTTGGTGCCAGGCTTCCCCCAAACATCATCTATCAAAGTATCTGCTTTTCTGAATTCCATCTTTGCCATATCTTTATTTGTTTTTATCATTAAAATATTCTTTTCTTATCTGTTCTGCCTTTTCAATTTCCTTCTTGGGTGTTTTGGTAGTTTTCTTCACAATCTAAGGTTTGCTCTTCCGTGTCCCAAAATGAAAATAGTCGATAGCAGTTACCATTGAACAACGTGCGCAACTCCCATATATTGGTGCCAATAAGTTTCTCGAAGAGTTTCTTATCCATAACACCGCACTCCAACTTATGCTATTTTCTTCTGTACTTTGAGCGGTTGAAGTCTAACGAAGTATTCTGCCTCGCTGCTCATTAGCACTTGTATAACTTTTTCTTCCATGCTGCAAAGATAATAATATGTTTCCAAAAAAGCAAACGTTTATTTAAAGTTATTCACGATAACATGAGGGCAATGTGCTAAAACACAATAGATAAAAGAGTAATGGTGTGGGTAAAGTGTAACTTTGTGCAGATACCATAAAACAGAGTGATAATGGAAATAGTATTACATAGGTTGAACAATGTGATAATACCGTGTGAGGGAGAGGAAGCCGACAGCGTGAAGCGCAGCCGACAGATGTGTCATGGAGATAGGGCGAGGGCGCAGGCAATCTTGATAGAGGCGCAGAGCTATTATAATGCGATGTACCGGTTCCGCCAAGACCGTGAACGTAACAAGCGCTATAACTATGGTGATCAGTGGGGCGACGTCGTGTGCGTGGACGGTAAGAAAATGACCGAGGAACAATACATCATGTCGCAGGGTAACATACCGCTGAAGACGAACCTAATCCGTAGACTAGTGCGTAACGTGATTGGCGTATATCGTAGTCAGTCAGTTGAGCCGACATGTGTTGCCCGTGATCGTGATGAGCAACAACAGGCGGAGACGATGAGCACGGTGCTCCAATACAACATGCAGCTAAACCGTATGACGGAACTCTATGCTCGTACGATGGAAGAATATCTCATCAGTGGTATGGTGGTTCATAGGAAATGGTATGGCTGGAGAAATGACAAGATGGAATGTTGGACTGATTATGTGCAGCCAAACAACTTCTTTATTGACAATAACATGAGGGATTTTCGTGCATGGGATTGTTCGTTTGTAGGTGAGATACACGATGTGAGTTTTGAACAGCTTTGCGAGCAATTTGCTAAATCGCCAGAAGACTACGCTAACCTTGCGGAGATATACCGTCAGGCCCGAGATAAGGGTGTGAGCACCCATGCGTGGGAGGAGTTTGGCTATGCGCGGGATTGGATTAATACAGATTTTCTGACCCCAAGAGACGAAAGTCGTTGTCGTGTGATAGAGGTATGGCGCAAAGAGAGTAAGCCCCGTTATCGTTGCCATGATTACAACAACGGTGACATCTTCAAGATAGATATTGAGGACTATGACGTAATGGTAGAAGCGGAGAACAACCGCCGCCTAGAGCAAGCCAATCGTACAGGCATCCCATACGAAGAGATACCATTCATCAAGGCGGAGTGGTTTATGGATAGTTATTGGTACTATTACTATCTATCTCCGCTTGGCGACATCCTTGCAGAAGGAGAGACACCATACGAGCATAAAAGCCACCCTTACGTGTTCAAGGCATATCCGTTCATTGATGGCGAGATACATAGCTTTGTGGCGGACGTGATAGACCAGCAACGATATACGAACCGACTAATCACGCTGAACGACTGGGTTATCAGAGCAAGTGCGAAAGGTGTGTTGCTTATCCCTGACGAGTGTATCCCGAAGGGTGTCACGCCCAAAGAGTTTGCTGACACTTGGGCGAAATTTAACGGTGTTGTGGTTTACACCCCGAGCAAGACCGGTTCAATGCCGCAGCAGGTATCTAACAACTCCACCAATATTGGTGTGCACGAGATGCTGAACCTTATGTTGAAATTCTTCGAGGATATTAGCGGTGTGAACGGTGCCTTGCAAGGAAAGCCTGGCTATAGTGGTATGTCAGCCAGCTTGTATAACCAACAGACGCAGAACGCTACCACTTCATTGCTTGACCTATTGGATAGCTTCCAAGAGTTTGTACGCGATGCAGCGTATAAAGACGTGAAGAACATTCAGCAGTTCTACGACCAAAAGCGTACGTTCAACATTGCAGGACGGGCAAGTGCTCATATCGAGTATGATCCGATGAAACTGCGAGATGTGGAAATGGATATTAGTGTGGTACCAAGTCAGGCGACACCTGCGTATAGATCGATAGCAAATGACTTCTTGATGCAATTGTTCCATAGTCAAGCTATCAGTCTTGAACAGTTGTTACAAGCAGGCGACTTCCCCTTTGCGGACTCTTTGCTGCAAAGCATACGTAGTCAGAAAGAGCAGATGGAACAAGGGCAGGTGCCCGAAGGTATGTCTCCCGAGATTATGCAGCAAGCACAAGCGGGTGCTAATCCTGAGGCGATGCAGATGGCGCAACGAATGTTACAGTAAAAGGTTTTGGTTATGGAATCGGAGATTAGGAATGGTGGGCGAGCCTCGGTTTTTAAGACATTGGGTGCAAGCAATCATACGGCTCATGAGCGCCAGCGGGAGGATTACTATGCCACAGAACCAGCCGCTACGGAATGGCTTTGCAATTTGGAACAATTCAACGGCCCGATATTGGAGCCGTCATGCGGCGAAGGTCACATCAGCGAAGTATTGAAGGCACGAGGCTATGATGTAACGAGCCGAGACCTTGTAAACCGTGGATATGGCGATGAAGCGGATTTTCTAAGTATTGACAACACGGAATGGTTGGGAGACATTGTCTCCAATCCACCTTACAAGTACGCAAGAGAGTTCGTTGAAAAGGCTTTGCAAATCATCCCCGATGGCAACAAGGTTGCAATGTTCCTTAAACTCACTTTTCTTGAAGGTAAAGCACGAAAAGAGCTATTCCGTGAGCAGCCACCTATAAGAGTATGGGTGAGTAGTTCCCGTCTAACATGCGCTATGAATGGTGATTTTGATGCACTACGTAGCACTTCTGCTACGGCGTATGCTTGGTTTATATGGGAGAAAGGCTATAAAGGCGATACGATATTGAAGTGGTTTAATTAAGTATTTATCCTATGGTGGCAGCAGATACAGGGCGATTGATAATACCCGTGTGTTTGCTGTCACTTCGTTTGATGATAGTAGGTAAGTCCATTTCGTTGAAACAGATATGCAGTCCGATGGCACGCGTCATAACAAGGTCGTCATGTTCACCTTGCACTGCACCGAAAGAACCATTTTGTTTCTTCTCATAGACTAGCATCTCATTGAGACAACGCTGGTCACGTTCGATATACATACCTTCGCGCACCACCTTAATAAGATTAGAGATGATCATCGGCTTGGTAGATACATTGGTATGGAATCCATATTTGCGTGGAATGCCCTGTCGTATATCCTCTTCCGACTGACGCCGTGCATAGAGATTGGGGTAGACGTCTTTGATTTGGTTAAGTACATAGTGAGACTGATCTCCGTCAACGTCACGTTCTCGGTCGTGCGTTTCTAGGGTGTTGCTCTCAATGACCAATAGCGAGTTGTCGTAAAATGCCGCTATCTGCGCAGCCTTCCATGCCAAGAGGTCAATATCGATATGTCCATACCATTGTGCAACGACACATGGCTTACCACCGTCCATCATAGCGAAGCGGTCGAACACAACCACAACGGACCAGTCGGCTTTGTTGGAGCGTCCACCAACATCGACAACGGTAAGGTATCGGTCAGACACGATGTTAAGCGGGTCGGGCTTGTCGGGCATATCCCATAACCATAGCTGTCCTTGATGGTCTTCACGGAAACGTACACCCTGTAATGCGCCTTCGCCTTCATCTTCATTGGCGTATATATCCCCGACCTTACGAGGGTCACGACACGCCTTGCGTAAGGGTTCCACCCGATACTTATCGAATACGGAAGCACCTGAATTGACAAAAGCTTCGACATCATCAGACGGACATTCGGCCGCCATCTCGCCATGCGTCTGTACGCCGGCACGCTCAATGATGTACCAGTTGATACCTTCCAAGGTGGCACCACGCTGCCATAGCCACCATAGGTAACGCCCACTTTCCTCACGGTTGGATGGTTCGTTGGTGTTGTCTTTGTTTTCGTAAAGTGCAGTGGCGAACTCTTCCATATCGTCAATGGGCAAAGTGTTCTGCTCAATATCGAACCATGCGACGAACATAGAACGGAACTGGCTTTTAGGATTATCACGTGCGTCGATGTATTCACGATGAAAGAAGTTGCCTACACCATTAGCTGTGCTCTCGTAGATGATCATCGTGTAGGGTTGATAGAGCACACCTTTACATGCCGAGCGCACAATGTCTTCGGGTCGCTTGCCATCTGTCGCTTTCCATATACCGACCTCGGAAAGATGGACGAGGTTATAGTCACCACCACGGCAGCTATCTGGCCGTTCAGCTGTACCAATCTTGATTTTGCAGTTGCGTTGTGGGACTCGATAGATGCTTCCAGACTTACCAACACCGACCATCTTAGGTTCGTTGGGGGCATAGGTTTCGCCTAACTGGTGCAGCATCTCGATAGGGTAGGCCTTGATCATGCGGTCGAACATATCCTTGATTTCGTCCGAGCCGGTTCCTTGGTGTGCGATAATGAGGGAGTTGAGACCGACCTTGTGAACGAGTTGAAGCCACGCCATATAGATCTGTGATGTGGTGGAGCCACCCCATTGACGCGCTTTGAGCATGACCAACCGGATAGGTTTGCCTTGCTTTCGTAGGCTTTCGAGCCGTTCGACAAACTTACGTTGTGGGTAGGTGAGGCGGAAGAGGACATCACTACCACCACCTTTGCGCTTAATGAACACGAACGTGGCAGCCCAAAAGGGAAAGTCGTATCGTGCACGAAGCCGAGTAAACTCCTCTACCACCTTAGCCCGTGCATCATCGTTGACCGGAAGAAACAGAACGTCGGAGATTAGCGTGTCGACACTGCCAGCCTTAGCGAGTGCTTTAACGAGTGGTTCGTTCATCATCTCGACAGGAAGCTGCTGTGTGGGTATAGGGAAGTCGGGGATGGTGAATGTGCAACGCTGACCGATGCTGTGTTCACCGGTGATGGGGTTAAATGGTGCGAAGAGAAGGGCACGTCTACGCTCATTCTCCTGTAAGATATTTCTAATAGCGTCGTTTTTGCTTGTCATAAAAGCCTCTTTTGATTCTGTAGATGATCTCCATGGCGCATCGTGGCTGCATATAGAATTTGGGTGCTGGTGAATTGACCACCCTTACAATGAGTTTAGCCAAAGGTGTACCAGGCCGTGTCTTTCTTAACTCTATGATGCGCCTATAGATCTCGGCGAACATCTCTCGTTTGCTTGGTCGCATGACGTCTAGTACGGGTCTTCCTTTCATAAGGGCTACAATGACCCCCATAGCTCGTTCCTCTGATACCCAAAAGCGCGAACAAGGCATGTTGACGATGGCCTCAGAGATCTCTGTGATGTTAATGAATTTGCGTTTTGAGATGGTCTCTCTGAAGACTTTCATCAGTTCCATGTTTCTTTCGTCTGTAAATTCAAGAATGCAGCCTCTGTATTTCACGCCATTAATTTAGCTTCTTGTTTGTGCGTGGTATTTATAGAATACGCACAATTATATAATTGCCTCAACCAAAAGATATTACACGTGTAAAGTTACGTAATCTTTTCGAGATACAAACACAAAAGATAACAGAAAGCACACATTATTAAGATGTAATTTTGCTACAGAATAATTTGGAATTGGATAAACGATAACGACTATGGCTGAAAATCAGACACCAGCGCCGCCTCAAAGCAGACGTGAGAAAGTGGGCGCACGCTTGAAAGAGAAATATCCCGACCGCGAATATGCGGACGACGAGGCTTTGTTTGGTCAGATTGATGATGACTATACTGACTATGATAACCAACTCAACCAATACAAGGATAGAGAAAAACGCATGACCGATCTATTCGCCAATGATCCCCGTAGTGCGCAGTTTATTACGGATATGGCCAAAGGCAATGATCCTTGGATAGCAGTGCTTGAACGTCTTGGTATTGATGGTGTGACCGACTTGTTGAACAATCCGAAGAAGCAAGCCGAGTATGCAGAGGCAAACAAGAAATACGTAGAGCGTCTTGCGAAAGAAAAGGAACTGGAGGCAGAGTATCAAAAGAATTTTTCCGAGAGTATGGACCTGTTGGAGAAGATACAGCAGGAGCGCCAGCTTGGTGACGATACTATCGACGCCGCCATGGACTTAGTGATGAAGATTGCCAATGAAGCTATCTTGGGTAAATTCACTGAGGAGACAATCAACATGGCTTTGAACGCAGTGAACCACGATGCAGACGTACAAAACGCTCGTACCGAAGGCACGGTTGCAGGTCGTAACGCTAAGATTGACGAGCGACTTCGCAAACCTAAGACCGGAGATGGACAACCAACTCTAGCTGGTAGCAATAATGCGCCCTCACGCAAGATTAGCGGACGTAGCATGTTTGACCTTGCCGATGAAGCACGATGATGAATGAGACCGTTCATGTAGTGGATTCGGTAGGCACTCAACCCTTAAAGGGTAGTGCAGGACTACGTAGTCAGTTGCCAGGCAAAACCACGACGGTGAGCAATATAGCAATGGCATCAGGCGGCATTGGTCGAGGCAAGATGATAGAAAGAGATAGAAAATAATTTTTTAACCTATTAAAATTTTTAATAGCAATGGCAGAAAATGTAAACGTAAGCACTGGAGCAGCAATTACACCAACTCCAGGCAGTGCTGGGCTTAGCACCCAAGTACCCGGACAGAGTTCCACCGTGAGCGGCCTTGCAGATGCAAGCGGTGGTATCGCACCCGGAAATCTCGTTGAGACAGATATCGACGAGCAGTTATTCCGTTTTCAGAGTGAAGACACCGCGTTGATGTCGCTCATGCTGAAATCGAAGAAAGTAAAGGTTAACTCCCCAGAGGTGGAGCATTACATGATTGACGAGCAGCGTGCCACTCTGACAACGAACTCAGAAGTCTCGGCAGGTAGTGCAAATTCATTCATTCTCCCATTGGAGAGTAATGACCAACAGATCCCTCGTGACTACCATACTCTTTTGGTATGCGGCGTGAATGGTTACAAGGCAGATGGCACAACAACCACTCCAGGAAAGGACTTGATGTTGTTTGTAACTGGTCGTGATACCGCAACGGGTAATCCTGTATGTCGTGCGGTGAATGGCCCTAAAGCCAGCGCAGCATCACAGTGTAGCACACCAGCAATCCCTACGGGCACGAAGATCAAGCTACTTGGTAATGCAATGTACGAGACACAGAAGGAGGTTGATCCTGATTTGATCATCCCGCAGCCAAGCCTCGTGTACCTGCAGAAGCGAGGTATGAATCAGATTGTGTCTGACTACTTCGAGGCTCAGAAAAAGCACATTCATTTTACCCAAGCAATGATTGCCGAGCAAGCAATCCTTAACTTTAAACGAGCTGGCAACCGTACCCTTTGGGCTGGACAGAAAGGTAAGTTGAGCGTGAACGTGCCAAAACTGGGCCAGCAAGATGTGTACTTCACAGAAGGTATCCGTTGGCAGTTTAAGCGTGAGCTACAGCATACTGGCAAATGGAGCATCGAGAAGCTCATTGCTCTTGCCAAACTATTCTTTACTGGAGAGGATGTGCCTAAGACCGCACTCTTGCTTGCTGGTAAGAATCTCTTGGAGGAAATCCAGTGCATCGATTTCTCGAAGCATCCCGAGATTCAAATTATCTCTGCGCAGAACCCTATCGGCTGGAGCGTTACCCGCATCCACACGGTATTCGGAGACATCGATATCAAGCGTGAGCCAACTCTTGACACTCTTGGTTGGAGCAACAGCGGCGCTTTGCTTGGCGAGGATCGTCTTGTGCACTATACCTACTCAACCGAACATGAGTTTGCTGACCGCGTAGAAGGCGAGGAGGCTACTCGTAAAGGTATGGTGGTATGGGATGCGCTTGCTCTGAAAGGCTCATGCCATATCTGGATTGACGGTGAGGGCGAGACGAGCGATGGCGCCACCACTTATAACATCTGGGATAGCGAGACCGCACCTACCGCTGACGATGTGACCGACGGCACGGTGTACTACTTTACGGTAGACTGCAAGTTGAGCGCAACGCAGACAGCACAGAATGGTACGATGTGGAAGGCATCCGTTTCGGGTGGCACTTTGACATGGACTGAGTACACCGGTATCGTAGACGCTGGCTAAATAGAGATACGACACACAATAACCATTAGTGGCGGATGGCCTCAACGCCATTCGCCATTTTTTTATTAGGACCATAATTAATACAAAAGATAATGACACGCAAGACATACGGAGTGTCCGGTCTGATGGACTGGGCTGCTAATATCAAGGCAGGCAAAGCCACGGTGAATGTGCATTTCACTGGCGGAGCACTAACCGCCTATGGTGTGACACCTGCTACCTACTCGACGACCAACCCATTGTTTCAGATAGTGATAGAGAACAGTGATTATTTCAAGAACGGTCGTATCCACCTATTGAGTGAGATTGAAGTAGCTGGAAGTGCTCCAAAGAAACAGAAAGGCTTATCAATGACCGAGACAAGCGGAGAAAATACCCATGAAGTCGATGGTCTAAAAGAGGTGGAAGTGGTAGACAAGAATGATGCTATAGAATATCTGAAAGAGAATTACCCCGACAAGGGCTATGGTGCCGTAAAGCTGCGCACGAAGAGCGCTTTCGATGCCGCATGTGCGGAGCATGGAATCAAGTTTGTGTTTACAACGTAAGACGTTCCTACTATGATATATCAAATCGACAAGATCATGCAGGACGTACGCATCTGCATCGACCAAAATATGACGAGTGATGCGTTGCAGAATACAGGTGACATCGATACGCTTGCGCTGGACGATATTATACGTTCGAAGATACTTGAAGCGATACAGCGTGTACACCTTAGTGCACCTTACTACTTGCTGGAGTGTGGTCACAATTTTGGAGACGCAGTATATTGGGGTGACCTGGAGAGCGGTTGGGTGTTGTTGCCAGAAGACTTCATGCGCCTTGTCGTATTTGAGATGGACGATTGGGAGCAAGCGGTATATCAAGCTATTACCACGGACGACCAAGAGTATGAGAAGCAACATAGCCGTTTCAAGGGATTGCGTGGTACGTCTCAACGTCCGGTGTGTGCACTTGGTATTCGTCCTGAGGGCAGGGTGCTGGAGTTTTATTCGTGCAAGAGCAAAGATGCGCAGGTGAGCCGAGCTATATATATCCCCTATCCTAAGATAGACGAGGATGGCGGTGTAGATGTGAATGAACGATGCTATCATGCCGTGGTGTACACAGCTGCAGGGTTGACGTTGATAACGTGTGGAGAGGAAGCCAAAGGAAACAATCTTTCGGAGATAGCACAAACATTTCTAAAGTAAGAAGATATGAGTTCGATAAAGACGACACAGATAGATGGCGACGTTTCGGTAGGACGTAATGTCGCAATGGGCGGCAAGTTGACGGTAGCTGGGAGTGTGACTATAGGACACAATCTCAAAGTGGATGGGTGGCTTGACACACCGAATATCAAAGGTGCGAACAAGGGTATATTCCTTACGGTGGATGATCTTCGTGAGGCTTATCCGAATCCACAAGATGGTTGGATGGCAGGTGTAGGATCATCATCTCCTTTTGCGGTGTATGTCGGTAAGGGAGGCGAATGGGTGGCAACAGGTGGTACGATGGAGATTAATGTTGACATGACCCAGTACACCAAGGATATGGAACAGATTCAACAAGATATCACCGCCGCGAATAACAATATATCCACCGAGGCCGCAGAGCGCAAGGCTGCGGATGAGAAGCTACAAACGAACATAGACAACGAGAGCATCACTCGCCTATCAGCAGACAAGAATCTGCAAACCAATATCGATGCGCTTGCCCAATCCTTATCCGAGGGCAACATCCGCTTTGTGTCTTTCTCAGACCTTGACACAGTATTAGGCTC
>CAVHUZ010000057.1:0-15575 GCA_963639545.1 Bacteroidaceae bacterium | reverse complement strand
GGAGAGATGGTAGAGTGGTCGATTACAACGGTCTTGAAAACCGTCGTACCGAGAGGTACCGGGGGTTCGAATCCCTCTCTCTCCGCAACAGAGTCCTGTAAGTCTTTGATTTACAGGACTTTTCCTTTTTACGCTTTTAAGTAGTCCCCCGAAGTAGTCCCGGGCCAGTAGAAAATTAGTGGAAGATTAAAATATTTTCTTCAAGAAAAACATTACCTTTGCGGAAAGGAACAAGAGTGCCTGAATCAGTTGTGCAGATAGTGTGCAACAAATCTAATAATGATAACTAATAACTCACCAAGCTATGAGCGTAGACGTAACAATCAGAACAACAAAAGAAGTAAAACCAGACGAAATATTCAAAGGTCTTGCGGATAATGGAGAAAAGATCGTGGTCGTTTCCGATAAATATCCTTGTTTGAAATTTGGCAACGATCAAAAAGCGATTCGTGGTATAGAGGTTAACAAGGAAGACAATGGGCTAGAGGTGCGCGTATGTTCGTATGCGTCCGTTGCCGACTACCAGCTCTTTGCCAAAACCATTGCTTTGCTGCAGAAGATCACCGGAGACAAAGCATACGAATGGGATGATGATGAATGTGTCGTAGAAGATCCCTTTGTGACCTATAATGATGAGTGGATAGAGGATCAGCGAGAGTCAAGCTTCAGCATCAACAAGGCTCTCGCTACACAAGCCAATGCCCATATCGTAAGGGATGGACTCTTTGCGCAGTTTAGCATCGGACCGAAGATGCTCGAGGAGTTTTATCTCAATCCCGAAGGCAAATACGATAAGGAGGATATGGACAATGCGGATGAGTTTCTACAAGAGATGCAATTCTTTCTCGCAGATAAGGAAAGCACCCGCACTCAGTTAGTGATTAAGTCGCCTAAGAACGAGGATGACAGAGGACTCACCGTATCTGCCATCTCGATACAAGGTGGAGAGGTGAGCAAGTTCGACTATATCTCAGAGGCAGACATCTTTGCTATATTTGATTACGACGACAAAGACTCCTCGCCAGTGCTCATTCCTTTTGAAGAAGTGTGGAAGATTCTTCCTAGAGCACCCTTTGACCAACTTGACGAACTCCAGTATCTGCGGACAGACGAGATAACGGTGGATATGGTTCACGAGATGATGAATAAAGCCCGACATCTCCAGCCGGACGACATATTCTATCAGCCCACTTATCCAGGAGATGGTTATGATGAAGCACAGAACACGGTTGTCCTCATGTGGAATCCCGCTATTTCCAGTATGAAGCTAGACGAACATAACCAGACCATACCCAGAATGCTGACCGAATATTTCAATTGGAGCGTGTGGGACTATGAACATGCCAAATGTGGCGACCGCTTCTACCTGGTCAAGGTAGGAAACGAAGGCAACAATGGTATCGTGATGAGCGGTGTGTTCGACTCTCAGCCTCACGAGCTAGACGATTGGAGCGGAAAAGGTAGACAGACCTTCTATATGGATATGAAACCCAACGTGATTCTCAATCCCGATACGGCGCCGATGCTCACGGCGGATGAACTCACCAAAGCTATCCCAACCTTTGACTGGACGGGTGGTCATTCGGGTCGAATCCTCTCTAAGGATGAGGCTATGAAGCTAGAAGAGCTTTGGCATCAGTACGTAGAAAAACATAAAGATGATGTAGATGGGGTGAATATGAATGCCTTCGGTCTGCAAGAGATTCAGATCTTATAAGGTTAGCGAAGCTCTTGTATGGCACATAGAGCTGTATAGCCTACTCATAGAAGCACGAATGGGATGGAAAATCTATTTGATTTTCCATCCCATTTTTCTTTTCCTTTGGCGAGAGCCGTTCATGTACGTTTCGTCATTCCAAATTCTAGAAGCACATCACTCACTCTGCTCCCGATAGGTCGTCATCCCATATCCCCTTAGTGCTGCGAACACTATGCGTCCATAGGTCTTCGTCTTCTTCCTCGCCGAGGTCCGATATGTCCTCTATCGGTTCTACCTTTTTCGCTATGACATCTGACATAGGGCCGATCCTTGCTTCTCCAGTGTATGAACCAGCCATCAGATGTTGCTTGTCCATGGTCGCGATGCGTATGAAAGGGTAGATATATGTCTTCTTCATTGTTCCAAATTCTTTATACGTGTATTGTCATTTCTCTTTATCGTGATGCCATCTTGGCTATTTCCTAATGGCCTTCTTGCCATTGCTAATCACGATGCCTTTATAGTCATTGCTTACCCGTTGTCCCGACAGATTGTAGTAGACGGGTGCGCCGCTTGTGTTGCTTATAGGTAGGCTGATGCTTGTCGTCTCACCATTGATAACCACTTTGAGCGGATTGTTGCTCGAGACGTCTGGCGCATAGATATAGGCACGACCTGCTGGAACCGTAGCGCCAGCACCGAATTTGACGAAAGCTCCTGCTTCATATCCGTTCTTAGCTTCAGCTGCGTATCCGTAGCAACCCTCTTTGTTGTCATTGGTAAAGGTAAACAAGCTGTACACGCCACGTAGATAGCCTGTGGAGCTAGTAAGGTCGGAGGTCTTCTTTACCTCGACATTGCTGCCTAGGTCTAGTTGGGTTCGGGCTGGCTTGAAGATATATGCTGTGTTGGCTTCGGGTGAAGCTACTTCAGTAAACTCAGCTTCCGTTTTTTCGGCATTAATGCCCGTGCAAGCATATAGGTCGCCGTTGGTGGTAGGGATGGCGAAAGGTGCGTACACGGTGTAATAGCCGTCATCGATGGTGAACGGACGATTATAGCTCAGCTCCTTTGCCGTAAAGTCAAGACCGATGTTCACCTCTTTCTTGTCCTCAAGCTGAAAATCCTCGCATACCCAATCGTTACCATCATTATAGATATAATTTATAGTCTCTTTCTCGCTTTCACGATAAGGCCTTGGAATATCATCGCTACCTAGAATCTGTGCCCATGTGCTCCCGAGAGAGACGAGCGCTTCACCATTGCTGAGATTCTTGTCCGCTATTGAGGTTGCGCCGTCAGGTACAACGCCTAGAGTGGTAGTGTAGTGGCAGTTGGTCAACGTGGCATTGTTGCGTACGAACGTGTTAGAACCGTCAGTGTCTACATCCAGGCTAGCAGCAAGCAGGCAGTTGCGCAACACCGTAGTGCCATCTGACCATCCTACGAAGCCACCGCAGCAAGAGGTGGTGTAGTTGGTTGCTTGAGTAAGAGATCCCGCAAAGGCACAGGTCTCGATGACCATATCGTCTCCATAGTTCACTCCGACAAGACCGCCGTGCGTGCCGTCACCGCTTACAGACGAAACGATATTCACATTGCTTACACACCTCAGCAACGTGGTCTGATTAGAGCTGCCACTCTGATTGACTCCTATTAGTCCACCGGCAAACTTCTTTGACGTAGCAATGGTTCCCCTCACCGTGAGATCTTGTATCGTAGCACCTTTAGTGTAGCGGAACGGACCTGTGGCATCCGCAGCGTTAACGTAGCCAATGGTAAGCACGTGCCCACCGCCATCCAATGTACCCATGTAAGGCTTATCGCTGGTACCCACCATTTCGGTTACGGCGGTAGTGATGTCAGCGGTCAGTTTGGCATTGATGCTATTGTCAGTGTTGTTAACATACTGGCAGAAGCTTGCCCAGGTGTCACTATTGTTTATGATATAGTTGCCTTCCTCATCTATCATTTTTTGCCATTGTGCATAGAGCGTTAGGGTGTTGTCGGTAGTTGCAGGGATGGTTGTTATCAGTTGTTTGTCGGCATATTCCGTTTCACCAGTTGGAGAGGTACTCCATCCTATGAAATCCCATTTTGTACGCGTAAAAGCATTGGCAAAGAGCTGCGTGTTGCCATCATCGAAGAGTGTCTGCGCTGCCATCGTGCCTGTTGCGTTGTCAGCGTTCTTGTCAAACACGATGGTATATTGCGCTGGAAAGAGCAGATCCACCCCGTCAGGATATTCCGTGCCATCGCTATTGTAGCAAGCTTCGTAGAACGGAATGGCGTCTTCCGTGCCTGGATACATAGCTATCTTTCCGTCCCTTACCCCTAACACATAACTATTAGTCTTGTTGTATTCCCAATGATCGAGCAATGTGTTGCCTGTGTAATCGTTGGTATAGGTGTATGTTTCAGGCACAGAGATAACGATATCGGGACTGATGCTTTCTAGAAGCACACCTTTGCTGATGCTATATTTAGGCAAAGAGGCGTCGTCCTGTCTCACATGCACCAGCCGGAGGGCTTCCTTCTCCTCGTCCCACACAGCTTTATAGGCAACGGTCTGTGCATCGGTGCTGAAATCTTCAGACGATGTATAAGTGGCATAATACTTGCCCGAGCCCTCTGGATATTCCGTTCCGTGAAGGGTGATATGGTCTACGGATATGGTGTTTGTCGATGCGTCCCCACTAGAATTGCTTACAACGCATTTATATTTGTAGCCCGCATAGAAATAGGTCGGCTTGAAAGAGGAACTGTCTTCTCCGTCGAGAGATATCCATGTCGAACCGGGGAACTGGTAATACCAACTGTAGCTCAAGTTCTCGCCTATTGCCGTCACACTGAGCGTAGGCACATCTTCTACATCAATGTTTAGAGATGTTGTAGGTTGCTCAATGATTACAGGTACCTCCGATGAGGTCTCCTTTTCAATGGAAAAATTGGAAAAGGTACACGAATAAATGGATCCTATAAGCTCGCCGGTAAACGTAAGGCAGATATAGCCTTCGGTGGCGGCAGAGCCAAAAGTCAGCGACTTTGTTTTTGCGGAGCCTTTGCCATTGAAATAAAGGTCCACCTCACCTAGCTCGCAAAGCACTTTGGAGTCGCTCGTCGTCCCATCGCGCAACTGCACTTTCATCTTTGCGTTTCTCAGATTTACGTAATCCCAATTGGTTTCAGCCTTCATAGAGAATGTGTATGAAGACGATTCGGTAATTGTTACCTTGTCTAAAAGGAAATAATCCACGTTGACGTACCCCACATTGTCCTCTGTGTTCTGACTTTTATATACATAATATTTGAAATCATTCGAACCATTAGTGTCCATTAAATATATTTTGGATGCAGTACAGTTGGTCGAGTGGTCTTGATAGGCGACATGTTCACTCATCTTTTGCCATGTCCATGTGGGCGACCATATGGCAGCATTGAGCGGCGCAGCAATGAGCCATGCGATGAGCATAAGAAGGTTGAGGTAAAATCTTTTCATAATAGGTTGTTAAGCGATTATACGTTTCCGATAAGATATATATGTGTCACAAATGTAATGGCTTTTTACGATTAATCACGTTATAAGCGTTACGCAAAAAGGCGCAAAACCCCTAAAATATAGCGCAAAAAGCGCAAAACCAGAATAAAAAAAGCTATCTTTGCAAGATATAAAGGACGCTTCTATCGGTAACTATACTATCAATCGCTTTATGAAACATCGGCTATCGCAATACCTAGATCGTACGAAGGTGGGACGTCTTGACTTTATCAGACAACTGCTCTTCGTCACCTTTACGCCCTTGGCTATCGTTTTGTTTTCCCTTCATCTGCTAGGGTGCTACGGTCTGACCATATTGTCGGCGCAGATATGCTCAGCTTGCTACATCCTAACAAGCGCGATAGCCTTGCTCCTATACCTATGGAAGGGACCTAAGATGCTGAAGCCGCTCCTGTCAGTCTACCTTGTTGCGGTGGCATCGATCCAAAGCGTCCGGTTAGTGCTACTTGCCAGTATGGGTCAACAACCACCGATGCTTACCACCATCAATATAACCGCATGTTGGATCATCGTGTTTATAGGATGTATGGCCATGCTACCGCGTGCCACATTCATCTGTACTGCCGTCAGCATCGCAGCGATGGTCACCTGCGGATGTATCACGCATGCGCAGATGTACTGGCAACTGCTCATCGTTTTCGGAGTAGCGCAACTCACTACAACCGCCTTTTGCATTGTATTGACGAAGCTCTTCAATGATGAATACAACGAGAAGCTAGGCTATGTCAATACCATCGACCAGATACTGCATGTCTTCAATATCAGCAAGACCGAGCTTCTGACGCTTCTGCGGCTAGCTAACGTACAGGATACGCAGACCATTTATGAGGAAGAACTGGTTGATCGGCTAAGCCCTAAGACCATTCGCAATATCATACACGCTGCCAACCATATCGAGCATATCCAGTCCGGTAGGCGCGAAGCAACCCTTGAGCGCTATCCGATGCTCACTCCCGCCGAACTCGACGTCTGCCGCCTTGTCGAACGAGGCATGACGCTCAAGGAAATAGCTAACGCCCTCGGCAAGAGTACCTCTAATGTAAGCACGGTGAGGGGTAATATTCGTAAGAAGTTGGGACTCTCGCAGACCGATGATTTGCGCACTTACCTCTTAAGTCACGCCCAATAGAGTGGGCTCATGATATGCCTCCCGTGTGCTTCCATCCGTGTTCCTGATAGCGGTGCCTGAATTTGTTTCGTCATCCTTTATGGGCTTCGTCATCTGATGGATGCAGCTCCAATAGAATAAGAATCAAATTGATTTTGGAGAAAAATTAATTTATTTTTCTAGCAAAATTAATTTGATTTTCCCTTTACTTAACCTCCTTTCGTCATCCATCAGCGGCTTCGAAGAAATCAAAAAGATGTGATAATAGGAAGAGAAAGTAGATTCTGTATTACGCTATTCAGAAGAAAATGCGTACCTTTGCAGCGTCTTATCTCCCTTCCGAAAGCCTTTCGATGTAGGCAACGATAGGTGGATGAATAAAGTAACTGACACTCACGACAATGAAAAACGAAACGATGAACAACCAACCAGACTCTCAGACACCGAAGAAGTCGAGACGTGGTGGCGCTCGTCCTGGAGCTGGTCGCCCTGGCAGTAATAGTAAGCTATACACCTTCCGCGCACCTGGCGTGATGGCAAAGGTGATAGATGCGCAACCAAGCAAAACCGACTTTATCAAGACTTGCATCACTCGTGCTCTCAATGACGAATCTCGAGGCTTGGATAGCATAGGTGCGGCGGCCACGGCAGATCATGTGCATGACGTCCGATTGCCCTTCTTTGATCTCGGCATTAAGGCCGGATTCCCCATTCCGCTAGACAATGACGAGAAGGGACAAGACATCGAACTGGTCAAGATGCTTTGCCCCAATCCCGAAGCGAGCTACCTTATACGCGTGGAAGGCGACTCGATGATAGATGCCGGAATCAGTAGTGGCGATGTCATTATTGTGGATAAGAGCAATCGCAATCCCTCTCCACAAGAGGTGGCAGTGTGCGAGCTCAATGGCGAGTATACGCTGAAGCGATTTGAGAAACGCGAAGATGGTGGATGGCTCATTCCCGCCAATCCTGACTATCCCGCTATCCCTGTTAAGGAGGAAGATTCGTTCTCGATATGGGGTGTGGTGACTTATATCATTCATAAGCCAAGAGCCTAAGCTATGTACGCATTGGTCGATTGTAATAGCTTCTTCTGCTCTGTGGAGAAAGTGTTCCATCCTGGGCTGAAAGGACGCCCAGTGGTGGTGCTATCGAGCAATGATGGGTGTATCGTGGCACTTACGCCCGAGGCTAAGGCGGTGGGGCTACATCGTGGCGATCCTATATTTAAGGTGCAGGACATCGTGGATAGGCACGGCGTGACGGTGTTTTCTACCAATATGACTCTTTATGCAGCGATGAGTAAGCGCATTGTGAGCATCATGCGCAAGAGCATTGGACATGTGGAGCAGTATAGCATTGATGAGAGCTTCTGCGACCTTCATGGTTATGAGCACCTTTATGACCTGGAAGACCTGATGCGTCAGCTCAAAGAACGTATCTTGCTATGGACTGATGTGCCCGTGAGCGTAGGTATTGGGCCCACAAAGACGTTAGCCAAGATGGGTAGCAAGTTTGCCAAACAATACAAAGGGTATCGTGGTGTGTGCATGATAGATACCGAAGAGAAACGTCTCCGAGCGCTGGAGCTCTTCGATCTGGCTGATGTGTGGGGCATTGGACGACATACATTGGCCAAACTGCAATATTACGGCGTGCGAACGCCATTGGAGTTTGCCAATAAAAGCGAATCCTGGGTGCGTGCTCATCTGACTAAACCTGGACTGCAGACGTGGCTTGAGCTTAACGGTGTGCCTTGCATTGATACCGCAGAGGTGGTGCGCAACAAGACCATCTGTACCAGTCGTAGCTTTGGAGAGATGATTTCGGATCTTCCTCAGCTTAAGGCTAGTGTGGCTACGTTTGCCTCTAGTTGCGCCAACAAGCTACGGGGTCAACGCTCCGCGGCTAGTACCGTGACGGTGTTTGTTGGCAGTAATCGGTTTCGCGAGGATCTGCGCCAGTATCATAATGCTGCATCCGTATCACTTCCCACGCCTACTAATGACACGCTAGAAATAGTCTCAGCGGCTCTTTCTGCCCTTAAAAGTATTTATGTAGAAGGTGTCATGTATAAGAAGTCGGGTGTGGTGGTCAGTGATATACAGACCGCCGATTGTATTCAGGCATGCTTATTTGATCAGATAACCAATCGCCCACAACGTGCGCAGCTCATGACAACGATGGATAACATCAATCATCGTTATGGCCTCAAGACCTTGCATCTTGCCGTGGAGGGTGGGAGAGAGCAACGCTGGAGGGTGAAGTGTCAGAAGAAAAGCCGCAATTATCTCACCAATATCAACGAGCTATTGACCATAAAGGTCTGACACTCGTTCATCTGTAACCTCCCTTATGGTTCTTTCCTTCAAAGCATAGATATAGCGTTTACTGTAGCCCTAGGATATTGTGAACTCACAAGTCTACTTCATGGGTAGTCTGAGTCTACTTCATTGGTCATATGAGCTTAGTTCATTGGCTGCCTGAACTTACTCCATTGGCAGTCTAAGCCAACTTCAGCAGTTGTTGTAATTTACTTCATAGCCGATTGAAGCCTGTTGTATTTCCTGTATAGTAGAACGTTAAGCGTCTTCGCATTTAACGGATGAACCTCCTTTCTCGCTCGCTGAAGAATCCCAAATGTATATAAACGAAAGAACCCAAACCAGTCGTTAGACCGATTTGGGTTCAAAATCGTAGATGTGTTATGTTCCTTTGGATTATAGAGATAGCAGATAGTCGATCAAGATGACAGCCTTGTCTGCACTCATAAGGTCTAGCTCATGTTCCTTTGCAAAGTCTTGCAGTTGAGTCTTATACTGAGGGAAGGCCTTGTAAAGGTTCTTAATCCTATTGATAGCATACTCTTTGCCATTCTTCTCGAAGATGTATGTATTGGCACTCTTGACCTTCCAGATGTCATACTTTTGTCCGTTGTTGTCGTCTTGGTTGGTTCCGAAAGAGCCGTTATACATTCCGCCACCAGCTCCTGCGAGGTTGCCCATACCGAAGTTGCCTTGCAGCTCAATCTTTCTTGCGCCTACCTGTGACGTTTGTCCGTAAGCACCCACATAGCCTTCGTGGATCTTATGGATGCGCCAAAGGATCTTGATGGCGCCATGATTGAGCGTGTACTGTTCTACAAAGTCGCCTTGTCGACCGATAAACGTCCTTTCGCCAAACTTGATACTGTCCACCAGCTCGGGACTGGTCAGCTCCATCAGCGTCTCATCTTGCATGAAATACATCTTACCATTATTGGCATCGTAGTTCATCATGCTTACGTTGACGGCTCCGTTCTTGAACTTTACATATCCTTTCGCAAAGTTGTCGAAAAGGAAGATGCGCCCTGTCTGTGCCGTGGCGGTAACCACTGCGCTGGTGATAAATGCGAGTAACAAGATTATTCTCTTCGCTTTCATTGGATGTAGAATCTCTATAAATGTTTTTATCCGAATGAGGAGGAGAGCAAATCATCACTCTCCTCCTGCTTCAATTTATATCATCTAGATATAGTTGGCTAACCTTTTTAGTTGTTAGGTGTACCCCACTGTGGAGCATTCTTGTCTTGCCACAAGCGCTCTACGTTCAGAGGAGCATTGCCACCATTGTACTGGCTACCCTGGCTGTTGGTACCGAAGGTCTTGAAACCTTCTTCCTCGTATGCTGCCATCACGATGTCACGCATGATATCGTCTACATTAGGAATGGAAACGACAAAGCGACGTGGGATTGCTGATAGTGCAATGTTGGGGAACTTAACGAATGGGAGAAGGCTAGAGCCTACCTTTGGATAACCTGAACGACGTGCGGTAACGTACTGATCGTCGGGTTGCTCGCTGAAGTGCATCATCAACTGGAGGTAGATCTTCTCAAGGTCAGCGCTCTTGTTGCCTGTGAGCTTCACATTGTCGGTAGCAAGCATTGCGTCGATTTCGCCATTCTGGAGAGCGATGGTCTTCTCAAATGGATCGTATGAGTAGATACCTGGAGTAGATTGATCATAGTAGTAAGGAATCTTGTTCGACTTAGCTAGCTTGTCAAACTCTTCCACTGATGCGCGAACGCCTGCCTCATACCATGCCTTATAGTCTTTGCCGCCAATAGCGCCACCCTTAAGGCAAGCCATTTCAGCCAAATAGAGGTTCACTTCGCCTGCAGATAGATACATCGTATAGAGAGGATTGTCCTCTGTATCTTGCAATACGTGCATATCTACCTCGCCTGTCTCTGAGTCAACGGTCATTGCAGTAGGAAGCTGGAAGTCGTCTCTACCCTTACGCATCTCGGTAGAGTAGTAGCTGAATGGGCTGTAGCTTCTGCTGTTGTCACCAATCTTGATCTCATAACGGGTACCAGGGTTGAAGTATTCTTCATAATCTTCGTCAGACAAAGAGCCATCTGCGTGAGAGGTCTTTGCATCGTAAACCACAGGAACAGACGTGTAGCGTACCCAAGGTTCGCCCATGCCACCCCATGCTTTGAAGGTGCTGTCTGCGTTCAGGATGACATTCTTCTTTACTTCACTTGGGAGGTCATTGTATCGTCCGTTGTCAATGAAGCTCTGAACCACTGATGAGTTGAAGCTGTTCTTAGTGTAGATGAAACGAACACGAGGATCCTTAGCATCCAACATAAACTTCATCACGTTGCCAGAAGCAGAGAGTGACAAGATGCCGTTGCCTGTTCCGTAAACGTAGTCGTCGTTACCAGAAGCGCGTGATGTAGCTTTTGCAAAGAGGAAGTCGTCATCTGTTGTGGTAATCAAACCTGCTGAGTTGTTCACAGCGTCTTCTACAATCTGCAATGCTTTTGTTGCATCGTTGTTGTATAGACGTACGGCAATCTTAAGCTTCAAAGTGTTGGCAAGCTTTGCCCACTTCTTCCAATCGCAACCATAAGCTGCATCCTGCGCCTTGATAGCGTTGAGGTTGTCAGCCTTCAGCATGGTGATATACTCGTCAAGCTCTTGTAGCCACAGAGTATAGAGCTCCTCTACCGTCTCATACTTAGGAGTGAGGATGTTCTTGTCATCATAGTGGCATGCCTCTGTATAAGGAATAGAACCGTACATGTCGGTATCGAAGATGCCAAGGTAAATCGTGAGAATACCGGTAGCAGCGAGATAACCATTATCTTCTACCTTGTTATTCTTGTTGATGTAGTCTTGGATTTTGTTGCGATACTTCAGTGTAGCGAGATACTGGCTTCCCTGGCCACCATTCTCGTTCTGACCGGTATATGCGGGGTCATAACTACCACCACACATCTGGCTCCACTGGTTGAAATATTTCACGTTGTAATACCAAATAAGGTAGTCGTTGGGCTGGAATGCATTGATTGCAGCGGTCAGCATACCCTCTGGCATTGTCTCTGTCACATTGCTAGGGTCAGTGTTTATTTCCTTCAGATCATCAGCACAGCTGACAAACGAAAGTGCAGCTAAACCTGCAAAGAACATTGAAAATATCTTTTTCATTTTCTTTTTCTTTTATTGTTAATAATCCACTAATTATCGTCAATCGTTCATTACCTTATTATATAAGGCTTGCGGTCGGTTGGACGATTAGCTTTTTATTCTCTTACACTTATTATTTAGCGTTCTCTTACTTTGTACCGATGGTTGCTCTAAGAGTGATGGTGAAGCTTGTTGTAACACCAGAGAACTGACGCATACGGAACTCAGCTGCTGTTGTACCAGCCACTGCCTCAGGATTCTCCTTGTTAGGCATGGTGTTGAGCAAGTAACCAAGGTTGTGAGCAGCTGCTGTTAGGCTGAGGTTGCTAACGCCAATCTTGTTTGCAATCTTGTTATCGAACAGATAAGAGAGGGAGAGATCGCGGAAAGCGATGTAGTTCAGAGTGGTGAACCAACTGTCGTTAAGTGTACCTTGACCCCAAGAGTTGCTGAAGTATTGCCAGCCACCAGCGTGAACGTAATCTACAAGACCCTTATCGAAGAGCTCTTGGTAGGTCTCACCTGTGCTATAAGCACCTGTTCCTACAGTGTAAGTGCCACCGTCTGGAGTTCTGATTGTTGTTCCTGAGAGAACGATACCATCAGGAATCATACCGTCATCATATGTGTAACCATCCCACTTAGAGGTGTATACTGCACCTCCGTGGTTAGTACCACGATATCCAAGAGATGTGTCGGTATAGCCATAAGCCGTACCATAACGTGAGCCATAAGAAGCTACCTTACCGCCAAAGCGCATATCGAAGTTAGCAGAGAGGGTCAGATTCTTCCAACGAAGGGTAGTGTTGATACCGCCAAGGAAGTCAGGAACCATGTTACCAACGCTTTCTACCACACCACTACGTTTGTAGAATGGAGTGTGATAAGAGTTGTAGTAACCCATGTTGAGCACTTTCATACCTGATGTTTCGTCAACCATTGGAGCGGCGTCTGACATCAACATACCATAAGTGCCACCCACTTTAGCTACAGAACCGATACGATAGTTACCATAGTCAGGTGTACCTTGTAGTGTGATGTAGTCAGCGCAGAGGTCAGAAAGCTCAACAATCTTTGAGTTGTTCTTGGTCCATGTGAAGTTCAAGTCCCACTGCCAGTCCTTAGATTGGATAGGTGTGGTGTTGAGAGCAACCTCGAAACCAGAGTTCTGAATGTTACCGGCATTGATAAGCGCACTGCTGTAACCAGAAGCAGAAGGAATGCTTACGGTCATGATCTGGTCGATAGTGTTCTCCTTATAATAAGTAAGGTCAAGACCGATGCGGTTGTTCAAGAAGCGGATATCTGTACCAAGCTCCCATGACTTCTTACGTTCAGGCTTGAGGTTCTGGCTGTAAGTGGTGCTAGGAAGAACGGTTGAGTAAGGCTTACCGTAATTGTTGGTATAGTTTTCGAGAGAGTAAGCTGAGTTGATGTAGTAAGGATCGCAGTCGTTACCTACCTGTGCGTAAGATGCACGAACCTTCCAGAAGCTGATAGCCTTTGGCAACTGGAATGTGTTAGAGATCAACCAAGAAGCGTTGATAGCTGGGTAGAAGTAGCTGAAGGTACCATGTCCGTCTGCATAAACCAATGCAGAAGACCAGTCGTTACGTCCTGTTACATCTACGAACACCTGATCGCGCCAGCTTGCACCTACCTGGAATGCCACTGAGTGGATCACCTTAGTGTGGTCAAGTACGGCCTTTGCCTCATAGCCTTCAGAGCCATTGGCAAGGAAGTATTGGTTAGGAACGATGAAATCGCCCTTAGTCTTTGCCTCAAGATAGTGCTGTCTACCATTGTAAAGCTCATAACGTAAGAAGCCGTTCAGGTGCCAATCTTCACCAAACTGCTTGTCATACATCAAGTTGGTATTGAAGTTGATCTGCTCCTTGCGTGTTTGTGAGGTAGTATACTTACCGCCCTTGTTAAAGTAACCAGAGCCAGGATATTTGCCTTCAGACTGTACCATGTAGTAGTTGTAGCTTCCTTCTGTCACCCATTTGAGCCAAGGAGTAAACTGCCATGTGAGTTTGAGGTCTGGACGGAACGTGGTTTCCTTCTGGTAGTATTCGTCTTCCCAAATGCTCCACCATGTACCACGGCCGATAACGTAACCCCATTCGTCACCATAAGTGGTCTGAGCCAAACCACCGTGACTACCTTTGTACTTATCACGATAATATTTTGCATCGTACATACGGTCCCAAGTACCATTGATGAAGTTCTCACCGATGTTAGGTTGTGCGTTACGAGGCTTTGAGTTAGCAAATGTCATGCTAGCTTCGAGCTCGATCTTATCTGTGATCTTGTGCGAAGCCTTTGACATCACGCTCAAACGTGAGAAGTCATTGTTAGGCAATGTACCGTTGTTGTAACGATATGAAAGAGAAGTATAGAACGATGTGCGCTCGTTACCACCTGAGATAGAGAGGTTGGTGTTGGTTGAGAAACCAGTGTTATAAGCGTCTTTGAAGTTGTTCTTGTAAGCTTGTGGTGTGTATAGCTTACCATCATACATCTCGATCAAGCCGTCCTTTGCATTCTCGCGAAGGTAAGCAAACGAAGGACCGAAGGCTGTACCCATCTCACCATAAGATGACAGAGTCTTGTATGATACATATCCTTGGTCGTTAGTCCAATAGAGGTCGTTTGTATTGAATGGTGAGTTAGGAGAAGAGCAATAGAAGAACGACTCAGCATACTCGTTTTGGAGCTTAGGCTGACTTGTTACCTTATCAAATCCGAATGTCTGTGTAAACTGGATTGAGGTATTCTTCTTACCCTTACCGCTCTTTGTGGTGATCACGATAGCACCATTCAGACCGCGCGAACCGTACAATGCGGTAGCGGCAGCACCTTTCAAGACAGATACTGACTCAAAGTCGTCAGGGTTAAGGTTCTTCAATTCGTTACCATAGTTTTGTGCACCAGAAGCCCAGTCAGCGTCGTTCTCCACGATGTCGTTGTCCAGGATCACACCATCAATAACGTAGATAGGCTGGTTGTTCTTGTTAAGAGTAGAGGCACCACGAATCAAAATCTTTGATGCACCGAACATACCACCATCTGAAGATGATATTTCGACACCGGCTACTTTACCTTGCAGTGCTTGTACAGGGTTGATAAGGTTAGCGTTCAGCTCGCTACCTTTCAGCTCTGTCACAGCATAACCGAGGGCTTTCTTGTCGCGTTTCATACCCAAGGCGGTCACCACCACTTCGTCCAACGCCTTTGCGTCTTCCTTCAGAGTGACTGAAAGTGCACTACCATTGTATACTACTTCCACCGGAACCATACCGAAAGAAGAGATCTGCAGTACATCACCTTTCTTTACATTCTTAAGAACGAAATTACCGTCAATATCGGTAACGGTACCGACACCTGCCTTGCCTTTCAATAATACGGAAGCTCCAATCACTGGTTCGCCCGTTGCGTCCAATACGACACCCTTACATTCTGCGTCTGACTGTGTCGTGTTGTTAACACCAGGCACAGAAGTTGATCCAGCATAAACTACGCCTCCCCATGACGAAGCCATGAGGGCCATAACCATGCTGACTGTTTTTACTCGCTTTGACATAGATGTTGAGATTTATGTTAATAATATATTAAATACATATTTAACAAGAGATAAGTAACGAGGGAGTCGTCTTTTACTTCCGTTAAATATTTTAGGTTACAAATATATTAAATAATTTTAAAGAATCAAAGACTTTTCTTAAAAAGTTTGTAGCATTTATGT
>CAVHUZ010000056.1:0-15675 GCA_963639545.1 Bacteroidaceae bacterium | reverse complement strand
TTGCTAGGTATTAAGAATAAAAACTACTAGCTATCCCAATCGCTGAATAGTTACACGGATATTGCGTACCTTAACAGAGCCATTCAGGACTAACGATAAATATCACATGAAAAATCACCTAAGGACAGATTGCGCAGCAAGGGAAGTCGTTTTGAAGGGTCAAAACGCACCTTCTAGGATGCAGAAAAGGTAAGATTGGATTGAAAAATAAATTATTTTTCGGGAAAGAATAAATTGATTTTCATCGAAAAATAATTTATTCCTCAATGTCAAAGAGACGCTACTGACTCGTTATAAGACCATGAGGAAGATGGCGGAGAGACGCTATTGCAAGAAGAAGGAGACTGTAATGCAAAGGAAAAGAACAGATGATGCGAAACAACAAGAAAGCGCGCACGAAGCGGAACGCATATAAACGGCTATTGCCACCCATACCAATAAACTGGCATAGGTGGCAATAGGAAGAATGAGGGGGCTAAGTTGGACACCAAATAACCCTAACCAACTGTTGCAGATATGATTGACAAGGATGGCAGAATTGAGCGATCCATTGCTATCAAGCATAGCGTTTTAGATTTTCTTGTCTCGTAAGGTGTGTTGTCAGGACCTTATACTTATCCTGCCAAGTTATGTCCGTCTATGCCTTCCTACGCTTGCTGCGCTCTTTTCTTCACACGCTTTGACAAGCTGATGGCTTCAGTGGGACACACATGGAGACATAATAAGCATCCGGCACACTTAGCACCATTGACATGCGGCTTACGATTGGCATCTATGGTGATAGCCTGATGACCGCCATCTTCGCATGAGGTATGGCATCTGCCGCAACCTATGCATTTGTCCAAGTCGATACGCGGATAGACCACCGTACCGCGGTCCATCACAGAGGGCAGCACAAAGTTGGACAGTTCTTCGCCGACTATGGCGTCTAGACGCTCCAAGCCACGTTCTGCTAGGTAGGTCTGCATTCCTTCAATCAAGTCATCGATAATGCGGAAACCATATTGCATCACGGCCGTGCACACCTGCACGTTGGTGCATCCCAGCTGAAGATACTCCAAGGCATCCCTCCATGTCTCGATGCCTCCGATACCGCTCAGGGGTGTATATTGCAGGATGGGGTTCTTCGCCATCTCTAGAATATGACGCAGGGCAATAGGTTTGACGGCTCGTCCCGAATAACCAGAGACCGTACGCTGGTGCGAAACTATTGACGAGTCGGACATAGTGACACTCTTGATTGTATTGATGGCGGATATGGCATCGGCTCCTGCTAGTGCCGATGCTACGGCAGGCACGCTGATGTGCGTGATATTTGGTGTCATCTTAGTGATGACCGGTATGTTCACGCGATGCTTGACATAAGAGGTATAGTGCATCACAAGTTCCGTGTTCTGTCCCACATCGCTTCCCATCCCCTCGAGGCCCATCTGCGGACACGAGAAGTTGAGTTCCACGGCATCGAGCCCGGCGTCTTCGGCCATATGCGCCAGCTGTGCCCAGTCCTTTAGCGTCTGTCCCATAATGCTGGCTATAACGATCTTGTTGGGATAGTCGCGCTTAAGCCGCCTAAGAATATCGAAATCGACCTCGGCAGGGTTCTCACTGAGCTGTTCCATGTTGCGGAAACCATAGAAGCGCCCCGTATCACCCTGTTCGCGAACGGAGTCGAAGCGTGGCGACACCTCGTGTATATCCTCTAGGCAGATTGACTTGTAAAACACACCGGCCCATCCGGCATCAAAGGCCCGTGCCACCATCTCATAGTTGGTGCAGATGGCCGACGAGGCGAGGAAGAAAGGATTTTCGCATTTCATTCCGCAGAACTCTATTTCCAAGTTTGGCGTCCCTTCTGCACCTATCTTCTGTGGCGCTGTGGCATTCCCCACGGTCTGCGGCAGACATCTAGCAATCTCGCTTATGCGGATGGGACGATCATAGTGGATGCACGCACGCTCAGCCGCATTTAGGTCAGCATCAGTACAGGCAGCTATCCATTTCGCTGCATTCTGACAATTGTCAAAGCGTATGGCACGTAGCATACGTGCCGGGTCACCGTGGTTGCATGCGGCCGTGCAAGGTGCATTCTCGCACAAGAGGCATCGGGCCGCTTCTTCTCTGTAATGGTTCTCTTTCATAATGTCTTTGTAGTTATTAGGTTATTTTTGGGATTTCTTTCGGCCGGCGCATTTGTTCTATGCCGGTTCCGCATTGTTGAGATATCTGTTTCTCCAGGCCATGAACCAGAAGCCTGTGAGCAGAGCGCAAGCGAAAGCGATGATGTACGACAGGATCCAGTTGAGGTTAAGACTGTAGGGATCCACGCAAAGGTAGGACACGCAGACCGCTACCATGAACATTCCTGGCAGTAGGGATACCATATAGGGCTTATGACGCTTGGCTAGATAGATGGCAATGGTGAAGAAGGTGAAGATGGAGAATGTCTGATTGAACCAAGCGAAGTAGCGCCAAAGGATATCAAACTTGACGAACAGCAGCACCACGCTGATGGCAAAGATCGGCAGGCAGAGGAGCAAACGCTTGATAACCTTGTTCTGCTTAATCCGGAACATATCGGCTAGGATAAGACGTGCGCAACGCAAAGCTGTGTCACCCGTAGTGATGGGGGCTATCACCACACCGAGGATGGCAAGCACGGCACCAAACGAACCCAGCCAACTGTTGCAGATATGATTGACAAAGATGGCTGGATTGAGCGATCCGTTGCTATCAAGCATGGCATTATAGATTTTCTCGTAAGGTGTGTTGCCAGCAACTTGCAGTTCGTTGGCAAACTGCAATGTGGCTGCTGCCCATATCAAGGCGATAATGCCCTCAGTGATCATGGCACCATAGAACACGCGTTTGGCTTGGCACTCGTTCTTGAGGCAACGTGCCATCATCGGACTTTGAGTGGCATGGAAACCACTGACAGCACCGCAGGCGATGGTGATACACAGGCAAGGGAAGACGGGGAGCGCTCCACCAGGGTAATGATTGGTAAAGGCATCAGTGATCTCGGGTATCTTGGTGCCACTATGGGTGAACACACCGACAAGGATACACACTGCCATAAAGATGAGTACCACACCAAACACGGGATAGATCTTACCGATAATCTTGTTGATAGGTAACGTAGCAGCAAGTAGGTAATAGACGAATATCACCACAACCCAAAACATATAGGTATCATCAACGACCAATCCGTTGGTCAAGTTGGCCAGCAAGCCAGCCGGTGTCTTGACAAACACCGCCACAACCAGTATCATCAGCAGCAAAGCTAGATACCGCTGCGCATTGCGTGCTACGTTGCCCATCTCGTCACCGACCATCTCAGGCAGAGAAGCACCATTGCGCTTGAGCGAGATCATTGCCGCCATATAGTCGTGGGCGGCTCCCCCGAAAATACATCCCAGCACGATCCAGAAATAGGCGGAAGGTCCAAACAAGATGCCCTGAATGGTTCCGAAGATTGGTCCTGTACCGGCAATGTTCAGAAACTGGATGAGAAACACTTTCCATGTGGGCATAGGCGTATAGTCTACCCCATCCTGCATGCTATAACAGGGGGTTACTCGCTTGGCGTCAGGTTCCATGATATGCTCCATAAACTTTCCGTAAATGACATATCCTAGGATTAAGCAAATGACGCTAATGATGAATGTGTACATAAGCAATGATGATTAAAGGCGCAATCGTAAGATTACACGCATGGTTAAACGTCAATGATAGGCGGGCTGTTCTTAGTGTATTAATATTAAAAAATACTAGAAGGTAATCTCAGAATTCTGCCTAAATTTTTGCAAATGTACTCTTTTTCATTAAAACCCCAAAGGATATTTATTACTTTCGTAACACTTTCCTATCTCAATACATCAGTAAAAAAGCAATCGTCATAGGGCTTTCTTAGAAAAAAAGTCCTACCTTTGCAGTGCCTACAACTACGTTGTAACAAGCATCCGGTAGTGGTGGGCCATCTCATTATCTCCAAACTCTATCTGAAGCAAGAAGCTATGTGGAAGAAAGCAATACTTATTGTATTAATATGCATCATCGCTAGAGGTGCGGGTATAGCCCAAGAAGCATCTTCGATGTACCATTATGACCCTACGTTCACGATTGACCGGAGCAACTTTGTTGATACTATACCTATTATATATGAGAACAGTCAGGTATATCTCACACTGAATATCAACGGCAAGCCGCACCTGTTCAACCTAGACACAGGCTCTAGTCAAGGTGTGTTATACGAGGGAGAGCAGATCGAATATAACGAACCGCTCGGCTACATCGACACGCGTGATGCAAACGGAGGCATTGACACCATCCCCATGGTGCGTTTCCCCGATTTCGACTTAGGCCATCTGCACATCACCGGCTACAAAGGCATCCGACAGAAAAGAGCCAAAGGTCGTTACCGCTATGATGGTATCATCGGTTTTGATCTGTTCAATCGGGGGCTGCAAGCAAAGATCGACACCAAGCGCGGATACATAATCCTGACCGATAAGAAGCATTACTTTGACAAGGAGCCCGGCTTCGAACTGAAGTATAAGTTGCAACGCTGGGTGCCATACCTAAGGTTGAACACGTTCCTCAACCACGAAGAGCCCACGCTCTTTGATACCGGTGCAGAAGATCTGTATGCTTTTAACAAGGAGAGCTTTGACACTGAGCGATACAAAGACGCTCGCGTGGTGAGCCTCATCGAGGAGACCACCAACGGGCAGTGGGCTATCGGCAGCTTCGGAGCGGAGAAAAGCGCACTGATGTTTTACATTCATCTAGACCATCTAGGCTGGGGCAACTTCTCTTTCCGCGACATTCACACCCTCACCACACAGGGCGACTCACACCTAGGCGGAGAGATTCTGAAGTATGGCACGTTTGTCATCAACCCCAAACGCAAGCGCATCAAGTTTTGGTCATACACTGGCGGTGACAGCGTGACGGTCAGCAACGAGATGGTGGATATCACCTATGTGCCTATTGACGGACGTCCGGTGGTGGGAACGATACGCCATCGCAGCAAGCAATATGCGGCTGGATTCAGACAGGGAGACATCATCACAAGCATCAATGGGACTAAGATCAGTACGATGGCCGACTTTCAAGGCTATCATTTCGTTAAAGGTGAGCGATACACATTCGGCCTTCACTCGACAAGAGGATTTGACAAGGAGGTCACTATCGAGGATTGGGGGAAATAATCTTCAAGCAGATGTCATAAGAATGTAACACCATAGAAGAGATGTTTCATAGAAAATAGCACTACCTTTGCATCGGACTAAAATGTAACATGTATGACAGAGAAAATCAATCGGATACTGGTCGTTGACGATGAGCAAGACTTGTGCGAGATCTTAAAGTTTAATCTAGAGACCGAAGGGTATGAGGTGACCACCGCCAACTCTGCCGAGGAAGCACTGGAACTGGATCTCTTGGGGTATGACCTGTTGTTGCTAGACGTGATGATGGGCGGCATGTCGGGATTTGCAATGGCGCAGAAGCTCAAGGCTAAGCCTGCCACAAAGCACATTCCTATCATCTTTCTGACGGCTCGCGACACTGAGAACGATACCGTCACGGGATTTAATCTAGGTGCGGACGACTATATCAGTAAGCCGTTCTCTATCCGTGAGGTGCTGGTCCGTGTGCGTGCCGTGATACGTCGCACGATGGATCAAGGTAAGGAACAGCATGCCGTGATCAATTATCAAGGGCTTGAAATCAACCTAGACAAGAAGACGGTCAGCATCGATGGTGAGGAGATACCTTTCACCAAGACCGAGTTTGAGATCCTTCATCTGCTCTTAGCGGAGAAGGGACGTGTCTTCTCACGTCAAGAACTGATTGACCGCATCTGGCCAAAGGATGTGCTGGTACTCGACCGCACGGTGGATGTCAACATCACGCGTCTACGTAAGAAGGTGGGACGATTTGCCAAGTGCATCGTCACTCGCCTAGGCTTCGGCTATTATTTTGACGCATAAGCAATACTGGGGGCGTTCCGCCAGATTTCATTCACACCTTTATCTATATAGTATATGACTAAAAGAATCAGTTTTGGTAAGCGATTGCACCTTGTCACACTAAGCATCTTCTTGGTGTATGCCGTCAGTTTCATCCTGTTCCAGCATGGTCGCGAGAAGCAATACAAGATCAATAATCTAGAGACCAAGCTGCAGATGTACAACAGTCATATACATACCGCCCTGCTCCATGCCAACAATAAGCAAGAAAAGGTGCTCAATACCTTCCTTGACGATCATAGTATGCAAGGGGTCAGGGTGACGTTGATTCGTCCCAACGGAAAGGTAATCTACGACAATTTCAGCAAGGATTACATCCACTTTTCCAATCATGCCACGCGCCCCGAGGTGATGCAAGCGCTCAAATACGGCACGGGCGAGACGGTGGAGCGCATGAGCAAATCGCTCAATCAGGAATACTTCTACTCTGCCTCCTATTATCCAAAGGATTCCATCATCATCCGTTCGGCTCTGCCCTACAACAATAACCTCATCAAGACGCTTGAGGCTGACCAAAACTTCCTATGGTTTGCCTTGGTAGCGATTGTGGTGCTGACGTTCTTCCTCTACCAGTACACATCCCGACTGGGTAAGAACATTGCTAAGCTCAGTGTGTTTGCATCACGCGCTGATCACAATGAGAGCTTGGATGTAGAGTCGCTTGCCAACTTCCCCGATGATGAACTGGGAGAGATTGCCGAACGTATCATCAAGATCTACAAACGATTACAAAGTACGAGAAAGGAACAGGATATTCTTAAAAGACAACTCACGCAGAACATTGCGCATGAACTCAAGACCCCAATAGCAAGCATACAAGGCTATCTGGAAACCATCTTGAACAACCCCAACATCAATGACAACACACGCGACCAGTTTCTCAAGCGGTGTTATGCACAGAGCGAGCGCCTCACATCGTTGCTGCGCGATATCTCCACACTGAACCGCATGGATGATGCTCCGGAGCTGATGAAGCCCGAAAAGGTCAACATCAATGAGCTGATCGATAACATTCAGAAGGAAACGGCCTTACAGATACAAGAGCAACAGATGACCTTCAACAACCTCTTACATGACAATATCGTCATTGACGGCACCAAGAGTCTGCTTTATAGCATCTTCCGCAACCTGACTGACAACGCTATCGCTTATGCCGGCGAAGGCACTAAGATTGAATTATCAGCCACGGATCTCAAGACCCACTGGAAGTTTGTCTTCACTGACAATGGCGTAGGCGTACCCTCGGAACATCTCTCACGCCTCTTTGAACGCTTCTATCGTGTGGACAAAGGACGTAGCCGGAAGATGGGCGGAACCGGTTTGGGATTGGCTATCGTCAAGAATGCAGTGCTGCTCCATGGCGGGCGCATCAGCGTCAGGAACAATATCGGAGGTGGTTTGCGCTTCGAGTTCACCATCAGAAAATAACCATTCTTACCTCATATCATGATACAGATACAACCTGCGCTCCCCAGCGACGCACCGATGATTGCGCCGCTGATTATGGAAGCGATGAACCTAGAATGTTGCCAATGGTTTGCTGGTCCTCACCACACCATTGACGAGTTTCGGATGCTGATGACACGACTTGTCAGTCACCCTTCTTCCCAGTACTCATACCTCAACACACTGGTGGCCGTAGACGACAGCAAGACGGATCAACGTGTGATTGCTGGTATCTGTGTGAGCTACGATGGCAAAGACCTACACGCCTTACGTCAAGCCTTTGTCAGCGATGCGCTTGCCACGTTTGGTATCGACCACTCTGGCATACCCGACGAGACTTCGGCTGGCGAGCTCTATATCGACTCGCTATGTGTCTCCGATGAGTATCGTCATCAGGGCATAGCAAGTCGCCTACTCAAAGCTACCATCGAAAAAGGGCAGGCTCTTCATCTGCCCACCGGACTGCTCGTAGACAAGGGTAACCCCAAAGCTGAGCAACTCTATCTGCGATTAGGCTTTGTCTATGTGGACGATAACGAGTGGGGCGGACATGAGATGAAGCATCTGCAACATCCTCTCTAGCAATAAAATCAAACTTACAGTATCGAAAAAGAGGTAAACACCAATGATTGGCGTCTACCTCTTAATCAGGTGGTTTCTATTCAGAAAAAAGAGAGATTACTTCTATCTAGTAACGCAGACGCGTGTCTTCATCTTGCCGTCAGCATACCGCATCCGTTCAATATAGATACCAGCAGAAGGTATGCGGGCGATGCGTATTCCGCTAGGCGTGAAATATTCCACTGCCACTGGCACTGCGTCATACTCTTCCACGCCACCTACCGAAGCTAGGACATCAGCTTTCAGTTCATACCTTCCTGCATTGTACACGGTGCAAGCGCAGCAGTCGTCAGCATTGTAGCTACCCACGAAGGCTACCACTTCTACGTCTTGTGCAACAAGGTCTACGTTATTGTCATATTTGTCACTATGAGACAATTGCGACTCAATAGCTTCGGGCAACACGTAGGTGTATTTCATCTGCGCTTTATTGCCTTCCCATTCTAGCTCTTCGCCAAAGAGCGGCGTCACGCTAGTGCGATACACATGGCGGTGCTTGAAGGCTGACGACGACGAATAACCCGCTTGGTTATGATGCAAAATACTATCCTGGAGAATCTGCACCATGAGACGGGGGGCGGTGCACTGCGCATCGAACACCTCATCTTTCTCCACATCCACCGTGATATCGAGGCGACGTGACGCTGCATCGTAGCTACAAACGGGTGTTACGCTGACAAATGCGGGACGCGAGGTGGCGTATTCTAGTCCCAGTTGATACGTATTGGCGTAGCCGACCGACATGACAGGTGTTCCGTCTTTGCCTCCTAACATCTCCTTGAGCGAGTTGTCATCGAGGCGATCAAGCATGGCTGCGGGAGCATATATGCCCTTACCTCCATAAAACCACTCCATCGTTTGGTCGTCGTAGGTGGATAGGAAATCATATTTGTAACCCGAATGGTGGGTCACCTGTATCACATTCTTGTCGTAGCCCATCTCCATGCACTGTTCGATGGTGTTGATAGCACGCGGACAATTACCGCACAACTCGGTGCTAAACTCCTCTAACAGCACGTTGTGGTGGTACTGCCTATTGTCGCTATCATAAGTAGACATATACACGGTTGCAGTGTTGTTAGGGATGTAACCGTCATTTTCTGCAACGACCTCTATCGTCACTGGAATCTTTATACCCTTTTCAACGATGTCCGACGGTAATGTCAGATTGAGAGTGTCACGTCCGAAAGGTGCGAGTTGTTTGTTGACAACATACGATGAAGCCGCACCACCATTCACCTTATACATATATGAATAGCCGTCCAGTGTTTGGTTGGAGATATTTTGGAGTCCTACCGTCACATGGTATTCGCTGCCGAACTCGGTAACAGCATCGTACTTCGTTCCCGTGATTCCGAGATCCATTTCCGGAACGTTATCACCCTCTATCACCAGTTCTATGCCAAGCGAGCCAATATTGTCGCCACTCTTGTCCGTCCACTCTCCGTTCTTTGCTACCCAGTAACCGTTGGCCGATGCGGGACCTGCCACTGACATGCACTGCGCCATTACCTCTTGATTGAAGCTATAGCCAATCACAATATCCTCAGTGCCGCTCACCGTTCCACCGGCAAGTTCCACGTCGTTCCAACCAGTCTGCGGCGATGTCACGTCAACCGAAGCCACATCGGTATCTTGCAACGAATGTCTCATCCACACGCTAAGGTTTGAAAAGCCATCGGTCTTCACGAGCGCTATCCTCACGGCCTTCACTTGTGCGCCGGCATAGCGTGCCAACTGCTCCTTGGGTATCACAACGGCAGCAGAGATCGTTCCACTGCCCGTCTTACCATATCCTTTCTCACTTATCTTTCCCTCACAAGGACCGAAGTGAAAAACGGCAGCATGTGCCGCGGTGCAGACCGAAATCCACAACATGCCGCACACTACCACTTTAGAGAGATTATTGAAGAACTTTGTAATAAACATCATTTTGTTTCGTCATGTTATTTCAACACCTTGAACGTTTTGCCTCCCTGCTTAACGACATACACGCCGTGACGTGACGTGTCGGTCACTCGCATACCATCAAGGGTGAAGTAGACAGCATCCGACTTGGCATTAACACCCACTGCATTTATCGCCGATGCCTCTGGAGAGTAGACCGTAATTGTGTTTGATGCTGCACTCGCCTTGCTACCAAAAGAACCTGTGACGGTATATTCAAACTTGTCGTCGCCTGTGAAAGGCACTTCAAGTTCATACGAGTTAGCATCATATTGCGTCTTTACAAATCCGTAAGGCAAGGTGTAACGGTCGCCAGGCTTCATTGTTGCGGTGGCCTTGAGATTGGTGAACGCCACCAAATCGCCACCTTCAGCTGCATCAATAATCTGGAAAATGAGTCGAGAATTCTCACTGCCACCCGTTACTTCCACATCGAAGCTGCTACCCTTCGTAGAGACATCGAATACTTGTGCGCCTTCGTTGAACAATGGCTGATTATCCGCATCAAGGCTACCGAAGCCTACCTTCACCTGTACATCATCTATTGACGACAAGGCAGAGCCGGTAATATGTGCTTTCCCCTCACCCACGGTAAAGTCGGAAACCGGACCAAACAATGCGCCAGGCAACCCGTAGCTTTCATACATATTAGTTATTGCAAAGCCTCCCGTGAAGCCTACGCCAAGTAGAGTACTCCAGCCTGGTGTCTGGAAGAAATCGTCAAGGCTAACAGGAGTAACATAGTCCATTGTCTGTACCACACCTTTCGGGTCATTCATTTTGTATGGTATCTGGCTGAAGTCGTCATCAATGTAGGTCACATCCTCTCCTTCGTCGCCCACGGTGTGCGTACGAACGAACGAGACCTTGTAGTTGGCAGCATACTGCGAAGTCTCCCAGTTGGCTGTAAATCCCGATGTAGATATATTGGTAGCGTCTAAAGCTACGGGGGCATCCACTTTGTTTACTGCTATGTTGCCATAGCCATTGGCAGGGAATGAAGTCTTATCGCCATTCACAGCAGTGACATGCGCTACGTACCTATGACTGGTGTCTATTGCCAATGATAGCGCAGCCTTTGTTTCACTTACCGTCTTCACTGCCACCACTTCATTGGCATCGTTATCAATTAGCTCCACAAGATATTCTGCAGCTCCATCCACGGCATCCCACGTAACAGTAATCTCTCCGCCGCCTGTCACTCTGTATGATACGTTAGCGGGTTTGTTCAGCGGATAGGTGAGCTTTTCCAGCTTTACATTGTCCACCATTACCTTTCCTTGCCATCCAAAAAACATTACTGAGGTATATGGCACGCCATCGTCAACAACAAGTTCAAGGTCAGTCCATTCGGTTGTCATAGGCAGGAAGTTTGCTGAGATTATTCCTTTCTTCTGATCATCAGGATCGTCGTTAATGATGAAATACTGCAAATTCTGGTCTGTAACGTTAGGGTTGACATTCTTCACGCGGAACGTAATTTTGAACGTGCCACCTGCATCGGAGAGGTCGAGCACAGGCGTCATAAGATAGCCCGGACCATCTTCACCCACTTCATCGAAGCCTAGATATGCCTTTCCACCAGCCTGGAAGGTGATAAAAGAGCCCCATCCTGGCATATTGGTATAGTTGTCTATCGTGCCACTGATATCTGTAGCATCTGGAGCATCCTCGCTTCCAGCTGTCATAAGAGAGAAATCCTCGTCGATCTTCGTCTCGGAAACCACACCTGTTGTCACTTTTTGGGGGATTGCAGTTTTGCCGTAGACTGCCTCAACCTGCTCCGCCGTAAATTGTTTGCCCACTGGGGTAGCAAGAAATGCCTTTATTGCCTCTGGCAACAGCTTTTCGCTACCATTCTGCAAAAGGGTAGTCTTATACAATTGTGACACCACTGCACTATCAGCGACTGTTGCAGCGGTTGCAAGTTCAAAATTGCCAGCTGCAAGACTCAATGCGAACAATGTGTAAAAATAAGTCTTTCTCATACGCCTTAAATTTTTATTGTTAAACTTAGTATGCTTTTCACTCTTCATTAAACAGATCTCGGGGCAATGCGAACGATGCTGTGTCACATTGCTGTTGTCACGTTCGCAAAAGTACAAAGTTGAAACAAAAGCACATAGCATTGGTGATATTTGTTCTTTCTATTTTTGAAAAGAGAAAGAAAATAACTGCTTTTTGCAATATGAAAAGCGATTTTGTCCTTGAGATACGACCTTATTCATGCGATTAATTCCTCTAAAAGGAGGGAGCTTTTCATATTTTATGCTTACCTTTGCCATATGTCAGATTTTCTTTATTTGGCTTTTGCAGCACAAAGACTAATGAATTTTCTGTCCCTACTAATGATAGATATTTATGAAATTTAGATACACCGCACTTACGATTTTATTCATTTTCGTTTCTTTTCCATGCTTTGCCGAAATATGCAGCGAAGCAAAAGCAAAACTGGAAAAGGGCAAAGATTTGTACGAAAACGAACAGTATTCGGAGGCTACATCGCTCTATCTTGAGGCCATGAAAGCCGCCAAGGAAAAAAACGATACACAAACGTACACTGAAGGTATGTATAACCTCAGTATGGTATACGTGAGAATGGATGATATTGAGCGTGCTCTTTACTATCTCAGACAATGCCTTGACAAAGCAAGGGAAACAGGAGACAAGACTATGCAAGGCAAGGCTGTAACGCATATCGCATGTTGCTATGGTTTTGTGAACGACCTAAAGAATGCAAAGAAATACTATAGCATGCAGCTATCTTTGCCACACGAGAACGATAACTTGAAGCAGTATTACCTATTATATAACGGTGCTATCATCAAGTGCATAGAGAAGCAATACAACAAAGCACTAAAACTGCTTTACCTTGCCAGCGACTGTGTTATCCAGCACAAGCTCGACAAGAAATACATGAAATCAGTCTATGGCCTTATGGTGTATATTCAGTTGTATCAAAACAACATCAGCGAGGCACTGAGATACTGCGAAGAATACAAGAGATATTCCCAAGACGACAAACGAAAGCTCTGGAAGGAAGCATACTACGAAATGCTCTACGACATATACCGCACTGCTGGAGATTCAGTAAAGTCAAAAAGATACCGCGCCCTTGCCGACTCCACGTTCAACGCCCGCATCGCTAAGCAACAGATAAAGGCCATCGACAACAGCATCGTGCAGTTTGAGGGTAAGGCTAATAGGGACGATATCATGACTCTCAATAGCACCGTGGACCGCCAGTGGCTAATGATAACCATGTGCATAACGTTCGTTGTCTTCCTCACCTTTCTAGTATTGCTGATTGTCATAAAGAACCGCAGGCTGAAGCATGCCTACCAACTCGTGATAAGCAAGAATAGAGAATTGGCCATTGCAAGTCGCATATCGCAGAAGCTGCGCGACAAAAGCGGTGCTACGATCGGGAACGTAACACAGGATATAACGCCAAAAGAATCGGAAAAAGCAAACGAGAAAGCCTATGGGACCAGCTATTCTGGAACTGATAACGACCTAATCCTCACCCAGGACCAGATTGACGACATATTGTCAAAGGTGACACCGGTAATGGAAAACGTGGAAACGATATCGCGTTCCGACTTCACGCTCACAACTCTCGCACAGATGATTGGCTCCAACACGCGCTATGTGTCGTGGGTAATCAACAATACGTACAAGAAGAATTTCAAGACATTGCTCAACGAATACCGCATACGCGAGGTATGCCACAGAATGGAAGACACAGAGAACTTCGGCAATTTCACCATCCAGGCTCTGTCGAACTCACTGGGTTATAGCTCCGCAAGCAATTTCCTTCGTGCCTTCAAAAACGTGAATGGCATGACACCTTCTACATACATGAAGCTTATTGCTGAGAGAAAAGCCAAGGAAACGGAAAATGACTCATAATGTGCTAAGGATTATACCTAGCGTGTATATAGAAAGCCCGAAGTCAAAATAGACATGACTTCGGGCTTTCTGTATTTATAGCTGAATGCTTGTTAAAACGAAGCTGAATACCTATTTAGAGCGGAGTGGTAAAGACAAACTCACGCATCACGTAGTAACATAGGATGCCGACAAAGTATCCTACAAAGGCAATCCAGCTCACCTTCTTCATATACCAACCGAAGGTAATCTTCTCTAGACCCATTACTACCACACCTGCAGCCGAGCCGATGATCAGCATAGAGCCTCCCACACCAGCACAATAAGCTAGCAACTGCCAGAATACACCATCCACAGCCATATCACCAGTAGCCTGAACGGGGTACATACCCATACATCCCGCTACCAAAGGAACATTGTCCACGATGCTTGAAAGCACACCGATGATACCTGTTACCATATAGTGGTTGCCATTGAATGCCACGTTCAGACCTTCACCGAGCTGTGTCAGCACGCCAATAGTCTCAAGACAAGCCACTGCCATCAGGATTCCGAGGAAGAAGAGGATGGTACTCATATCCACGCGAGAGAGCAGTTTGGTGACACGTTTCTGCATTCCTTCTGCGTCTTTGCCACGATGCAAACCACGATAGAACACCTCAGTAGCGGTCCATAGCACACCTAAAACGAGCAAGATGCCCACGAATGGAGGCAGATGCGTGATGCTCTTGAACACTGGAACGAATAGCAAGCCACCCACACCAATCCAGAACACGGCTTTGCGCTGGCCTTCAGTGAAGTCGCTCACACTCGTTTCAGAGGCTTTCTCGTCCGATATTTCGGGCAGCTCGCCTTTGAGTTGGAACTGCATAATCAACGCAGGGATAACCATTGACACAATACTTGGAACCAAGATTTCGCTGATTACGCCTGCCGCAGTGATGAGTCCCTTGTTCCAAAGCATGATGGTGGTCACGTCACCGATAGGCGAGAAGGCACCACCCGAGTTGGCTGCGATAATCACTAGAGCCGCATAGATGATTCGATCCTTGTGGTCGCTGACCAACTTACGTAAGATCATGATCATCACAATACTAGTGGTGAGGTTGTCAAGAACGGCCGAAAGGAAGAACGTCATGAAGGCTATACGCCATAGCAGCGTACGTTTGGAACGAGTCTTCATCACCTTCTTAACCCAGTTGAACCCACCATTTTGATCCACAATCTCCACAATGGTCATTGCGCCCATGAGGAAGAATAGCGTCGTAGCAGTACTTCCAAGGTGACGTTCGATCAGCGTGCTGACAAAGTTGGCCACGTCGTGACCGGTTATCGTGCCGGCATGCATTGCTTCTGAGACCTCTGGAGCTATGGATGGGTTGACCATAAACAACGTCCAACAGGCAACAAACATCAACAAAGCCACTGCCGCCTTATTGACCTTGGTAACACTCTCGAATGCTATCAAGCTATATCCGAGAACGAAAACAATAATAATTGCAAGTGTTAATGTAGACATAAACTTAAAAAAGGTTTTGATTATAATGCTGCAAATGTACGAAATAAATCGATACCTAGCCATTTCGGTCCGAATTATTTGAGCCGTTGCGCTCTTTTTTCATGTTTTTGGAGTAAATTTGTAGCATTAATAAAACATCATGACACATTGGTTGTGGCTACTAAGAACGCCCACCGTGTGGCTCTAAGCTATCATTATTCTATGGAGATTATCGTTTCT
>CAVHUZ010000055.1:0-16046 GCA_963639545.1 Bacteroidaceae bacterium | reverse complement strand
AATATACTCTGACATGTCCTTGATATTGTACATTGATTTAATGCTTAACTATGTTCGCAAAGATACGCATTTTCTCCGAAAGCAATGGTAAACACCTTATTTTAATAAGTCAATAGTCATTCTTTTGACTATCTTTTATATTTCCAACAACTTTCCATTACATCCCCAAACAGCATCAAACATAATCTCATACGACCCGTTTGGACTGAGAAAACAATTTATTTTTAGGAGAGAATTAATTTATTTTTCTGCTAAAAATAAATTGTTTTTTGTTTTCATACCATTCCTTTTGCGATGTGATGGATGCTTTGTCGCGATGAGATTAGGGCTTTGTGGGTAAGTCTTGCCATATCGGTAATACCTCTATCGTCACCCCGTCACGTTCTATCGTTTGGCGTTGTGATAACGTAATGATGCGGCAGTTGTTGCATCCAGTGGCTGCTGAGGCTGCAAGCAGTCCCCCAACTTCTCGCTCCACGTTGTCATCATTTAGTGACCAGCACACTTGTATCAGCTCAGCAACATGTTCTCCTCTCCTCACCACAAAGTCGCACTCCTTTGAAACGTTGTAGTAGAAGATGGCGTCTCCTTCGTTTAGGCTTCTTTCAAGGTTGAGATAAACGATATTTTCCAATGCTTTGCCAGCATCCTCGCTCTCTGGTTGTAGCACCGCATTGCGTAGAGCGATGTCGGCTGTATAATATTTGGCAGGAGCAGTGCGTTGTTTCACCATCGATCTGTCATATTTCTCCACCTTGCGAAGCATAAAAATGTTGCAAGCGTAGTCTAACCAAAGATAAAGAGAGTCCTTTGAGATCCTCATACCTTGCGATTTCAAGTCGTTATAGATGTTGTTTACGCTTGTAGGTTTTGTGAGATTGTTCATCACGCGCTTCAAGAAGTAACGCACTACAGATGGAGAGGCGTTGATATGATAGTGTTCCATCATGTCTCTGAAGAGCATAGTGTTGAAATAGGACTGTAGAGTCTTGATCTTTTCAGTTTTGCTTTTTTGCAGCACCACCTCAGGGAAGCCACCTTCTTCGCAGTATTCACGGAAAGCCACAGCTAGTTTGGCCTTCCCCGCTTCGCTAAACCGACTGGCCTGAATGCCCTTGAATGTCAGATACTCACTAAAGCTCAATGGATACTCCCGGTATTCGTCGGGCCATCCACGCAAGGCAGATGCCATTTCCTCCGAAAGCATCTTGGCAGTGCTACCTGTTACGAAGATATGCTTGCAGTAGTTCTTGTACACTCTCAGTACGAATAACTCCCATCCCTCAATGAGTTGTATCTCGTCAAAGAACATATACACGTCCTTTAGCGGTGTGTCGGGATACATTTCGCGGTAAGCTTGTAACAAATCCTCAAAGTTTTCGGGGCGCATGGATAGGATGCGCTCATCGTCAAAGCCAACATATAGGATGTGTTCCCTTGGTACGCCCGTTTCCAACAAGCGATTAATGGTAAGCCCTAATAGAGAAGACTTGCCACAACGGCGAATCCCCGTTACGGTCACGATGCGGTTGCCATTCAACGGTAGCTTAGTGTCTCTTTCTTGTAGCTTGATAGGCAATTCTTCTTGATGCAAGGAAATGATTGACTGAAAGGTGCTGCGTAGATCCATTTGCTTTTATTTGTTACGTTCATAGCCTAATGGCTTCGCTTGCAAAGATAAACATTTTCCTTCTAAAAAGGAAACAAATGGTCAGTTATTTCCTTTTTAGAAGGAAAGCGAGCGTTGGGGCTCGCTTCATGCATATGGCTATTTTGGTTTCATGATTGTAAAAGTAGACACGCCGCTAACCATTGATAAGCCGATAAAAGCTAATATGGGCTTTGGCAAAGAATCAGAAAACCTCTTTCAGATAACCGATGAGCCTTACCTGTGGATTGTGGGCTATCTGACCGGGGTTGGTCCCAGGCGCTCCCTCGGGCACCGCCATGCCGTGCCGTGCATACAACTGCGTCCAAAAGGGCAATATCTCGCCCGCTTCGTTGTGAAACGACATCGGGATGGTGGGAAAGATGAGGCTTCCTTGGTGATCCACAAAGGTCTTCTGCACCAGCTCAGAGCAATAATAAGCGCTGTCGTCGGGCAGATAGAGCGAGTCATAAGGAGCGGTGATCTGTGTGAAACGCATCTTGGTGGCGGTGGTGTCAATGACCGATGGGCTGACACGCCCCACGGCAATGGCATACTGAGGATCAGCAGCATGAAGATAGTCGTTGGCAAAACGGCTGAGCGGGGTGTGACTCACGCCCTTGCCGGGTGCGGCCTCATACACCCAAAGGCTATCGCCCTCACGCAGCACGATAGCTACATGATCGATAGGAAGACTCCCGCTACGCGTGGTCGACTGGGTGATGGCGTTGCCTTGGTGGTTGACCACAAAGAGCAGATCACACGACTGCAACTCTGCGGCAGTGGCTACCTCGCTTCCCAAACCAAGCTGCACGCCTTGCGCAGAGGCCGTGGTGAGAAACCAAAGGGCTGAGAACAGAGATCCGAAAAGACGCAATAATTCTTTCATCGTGATTGCAAAGTTACCAATTTATTTGTTGTTCTCATGACACTTTCGTACCTTTGTATCGCAATAAAACACTCATATACATATCCATATGAAGAAAAATCTCACTTTTCTGAGCAGTGTCATTGCAATGGTAGCAGTGGCTCATGCCGGCAATTTTATCACCTCAGGAAACGGAACAACCTTTACTTTTGCTCAATTGGCAGCCCTTGACGGCAGCTGTGTCAAAGCCGTCAGCGACCATGCTTACTATGTGGCAGACACGTTGACCCTTGCCAAGGGCGATGAGCTAGTTGTTGACCAAGACATAGACACCCTTTATCTCGCTGATGGGGCAGCGCTCGAGCTCCGTGGCAAAGCTAATCTGCAAGCTGAGGGCCACCGACTGGTCATCACACGTGCCAATGAGGATGCTGTGCCGGCGCTGATCACGCTATATGATAATGCCGAACTCACGTCGTGGAAGAACATTGATGTCAGCTATACAGGTGTGCGCTGCGTCAGTGCGGGCGGTTTTGAGGTCGACTCTTGTTCGTTCTGCCACTTCCAACCGCAGACCGGAACCCACTATGCCGTGCATCTCGTGGATGAGAAAGCCAGTCTTAAGGCTACCCACTCGCTCTTCGCTTATAACGATCATTCGGCTATCGGTGGCGCAGCCAACTATAACAACATCGTGAAGATAGAAGATTGTACGTTCTATCACAACGTGTTGGCCAATAAGAATATGCCGCAGATCAATCTTACCGTAGCTGATTCGGTGGTCATTCGCAACAATACCATCGTGGGCGACTCTACCATGACCTATAGCGGAGGTATCGGTGTGAGCAACCTGATGGGCTTCTCAGCTGATATGTACACCGTGATAGAAGGCAACACCATCGACTCTTGTCGTTATGGTCTGACCGTGACGGGACCGCAGACTAGCCTCATTCGTGACAACAAGATTCGTCACAATCGCTTCGAGACCAACGCCAATAATGGCGGATCGGGCATCAGTCTCTATGATCCTTACTACCGCTCATCATGTATGATCACGGGCAATCTCATCGAAGACAACCTTTGGGGTGTGACCATCATTGGTGGTGGCGAGGTCAATCTGGGTAAGGTGAACGTTGATGGCGTTCCTGTTAGCGCTGAGGCTGACGACTATAACCCTGGCAACAATGTCTTTGTCAACAATGGTAACAATGGCGTGAAGTATGACTTGTACAACAACGGAAAGCAAACCATCTATGCACAGGGCAACACATGGAACGTGGAGGTGCAAGACTCTGCCCATATCGAAGAGGTGATCACCCATCAAGCAGATATGGCTTCACTGGGCAAGGTGATCTTTATGCCTTGTCAGAAAGACATTGTCGATGGTATCAGCGTGCCCACACGCACCGATGCCACCACACCAATGCGTATCTACACCCTTGACGGCCGCTATGTAGGTGGTGATGCTTCAGCCTTGCGTCACGGCATGTATATCCTCCAAGATGCCAAGGGTAGCAGAAAGGTGGTGAGATAACATCTCACACCGAGTCCGTCAGATAAAAAACAGCAATCCGTCAATGCTATCGTGAGAACACGAACATTGACGGATTGCTGTATATATCCTTACCTGCTAGAAGCAGCTAGTGGGCTTAGTGGCGATGATGACGCTTGCGGCGTCCGCTCTTGCTGTTACCTTTGGATGTCTTAGGCCGTTCAGATGAGCTGCTAGGTTTGCGGTCACTGTCAGCCAAGACAAAGTCGAGCTGACGACGCTCCACATTGGCTTGTGCCACGCGGATGCGTATAGGGTCACCCAGCTGGTAAGTGTGGTGGTGGCGGCGGCCCACGAGACAATAGTTTTTCTCGTCAAAGTCGTAGTAGTCATCATCCAAGTCGCGCATCGGAATCATACCCTCACAGTGGTTCTGATCTATCTCGGCATAGATGCCATAGCTCTGAATGCCAGAGATGTGGGCATCATATTCCTCACCCACATGGTCACCCATAAACTCCACCATCTTATACTTGATGCTGTCGCGCTCGGCATTTTGTGCCACCTGCTCCATGTCCGAACAATGCTTGCAGAGATCCTCGCAGTGGTCCTTGTTGACCGATCGGCCACCCTCTTGATAGCGGGTGATGAGTCGATGCACCATCGTGTCCGGATAACGGCGGATGGGCGAGGTGAAGTGGGTGTAATAGTCGAATGCCAAACCAAAGTGGCCAATGTTATGAATAGAGTATTTGGCTTTCATCATTGACCGCAGTGCGATGGTCTGAATCACTTTCTCTTCGCGCTTACCCGCCACTTCGTCCATCAAGGTGTTGATAGCTCGGGCCGTGGCGCCTTTGGTGCTGGTGCTCTTGAGACGGTAGCCAAACTTAGCGGAGAACTGTCGTAGGTTCTCAAACTTCTGTGGATCAGGGTTGTCATGGATACGATAGGGCAGCGTCTTGGCTTTCTTGCCTTTGGGCGGATTGCCTATCGCTTCAGCCACGGTGCGATTGGCTAGGAGCATATACTCTTCTACGAGCTTGTTGGCATCCTTTGAACGCTTGAAGTAACAGCTCGTGGGTTTGCCATTCTCGTCGATATCGAAACGCAGTTCTTCTGAGTCAAACTTCACACTACCATTCTTAAAGCGGCGCTTGCGCATCAGCTTGGCGAGGCGATCCAGCGTGATGAGCCTCTCGGCATTCTCACCCTGATAACCATCGGGACCGGGTTGAGGAGCAGGCTCGCCCGTTCCATCTACCACGCCATTCTGCTCCAGCAGCTCTTGCACCTCCTCGTAGCGATATCGTCGGTCACTCTTGATCACCGTGTGAACGATGCGGTAGTCGAGGATATGGGCATCGTCGTCCATGTCAAAGATTACGCTGAAGGCTAGTTTCTCTTCGTTGGGACGTAGCGAACAGATGAAGTTGCAGAGACGTTCGGGCAGCATCGGTATGGTGCGGTCCACTAGATAGATACTCGTGGCACGCTTCTGCGCCTCACGGTCAATGATATCGCCCTCCTTGACATAGTGGCTTACATCGGCAATGTGTACACCCACCTCCCACTTAGCACCTTTGGCATGCCCGGTGAGCGGTTTGATGCTTAGCGCATCGTCAAAGTCCTTAGCATCCCTTGGGTCGATGGTGCAGGTCCATGTGTTGCGGAAGTCTTCACGCTCGTCAAGGTCCGCTTGGGTGATTTCGCCCGTAATCTTGTTAGCCGCATCCTCCACACGCTTCGGATAGCGGTAAGGCAGACCATACTGCACAAGGATGCTGTTCATCTCTACGTCGTTGTCACCTGAAGGGCCAAGCACGTCAGTCACCTCGCCTAGGAGGTTCTTGTGCTCGGCATCGGGCCATTGGGTAATCTTTACCACAGCGCGATCACCCGTCACACCGCCCTTGAGCTTCTTCTTCGGGATGATGATATCATGTATGAAGAGGTTGTCCTGGGTGACGAGGAAGGCAAAGTCTTTCTCCACACGGAGCTTGCCTACGAAGCAATCCTTCTTGCGTTGAAGGATCTCAATGACGATAGCCTCCTTGATATGCTTCTGGCGTCGAGCCAAGAACTGCACCTTGACACGGTCGCCGGTAAATGCCGACATCGAGTTGCGTTCGGATACGAAGATTGGTGTACCCCCCTCGTCTGGCTGGAAGGTGTTCTTCCCGTTAGCCTTACGGATGAAGACGCCCTCTTGCACCTGTCCTTTGGTGTTGAGCGTATAGGCGCTCTCACCTACCTTTGCTAGGAAATCGTCCCACGCCATCTCGTCCATGATATCAATGGCGAGCATTTTCAGCGGATGTGTGGTGAGACGAAGAAGCTTGAATATCTGTTTGAAGCTAAAGGTTTGTCCTGGTTGCGACTGGAAAAAATCGGTCAGTTTTGCAGCAAGTTGTTTCTTGGTGAGACGCTTGCCACCTTTTTTTTCTTTTCCCATTTGTATATGTTATCTTGTTGTTTGGTACAAAGTAACGAAAAAGTTTGTATCTTTGCAAACGTTTAAAGCTAATTTTTGATGAAAAAGATACTGGTTACTGGAGCTACCGGATTTATCGGTTCGTTTATCGTTTCGGAGGCTTTGCGGCTTGGTTTTGATACCTGGGCAGCCGTGAGAGCAACCAGTTCGCGTCGTTATCTACAGGACGAGCGCATCCACTTTGTGGAGCTCGACTTGGCTGACGAGGATCGGTTGGTGGAGCAGCTACGTCCCTATCAGTTCGATTACGTCGTTCATGCCGCTGGTGTGACCAAGTGTCTAGACCCAGAGACCTTCTTCAAGGTCAATCGTGATGGCACTATCCACCTCATGCACGCCATCTCACGTCTTGCCATGCCCGTGAAACGGATTGTGTATCTGTCTAGCTTGAGTGTCTATGGGGCTATCCATGAGGAGCGTCCGCACCAAGCCATCACCCTGGCAGACACCCCCCAACCCAACACCGCCTACGGACGGAGCAAGTGGGAGGCTGAGCAGGCGCTGGCAGAGATGTCTCTACCCATTGTGACCTTGCGTCCTACGGGAGTGTATGGGCCTCGAGAGACCGACTATTATATGATGGCGAAGAGCATCAAGGGACATGTCGACTTTGCCGTAGGCTACAGTCAGCAGGACATCACGTTCGTCTATGTGCGCGATGTGGTGCAAGCGGTGTTCTTGGCGCTTGATCATGGCGTGGTGGGAAAGGGCTATTTCCTGAGCGACGGACTGGTGTACCAAAGCGAGACGTTCAGCAATCTGATTCACAAGGAGCTGGGCAGCCCATGGTGGATACGCATCAAGGCGCCCATCTGGTTGCTATGGTGTATCTGTAACGTGTGTGAAGCATGGAGCAAGTGGACCGGTAAGATGACGGCACTCAACAAAGACAAGTTTAACATCCTCAAACAACGCAATTGGCGGTGCGATATCAAGCCCGCGATTGACGACTTAGGATTTAAACCCGAGTATGACCTAGAGCGTGGGGTGAAAGAGACCATCTCTTGGTATAAAGACAATGGATGGCTTTAGACGGCATAAGCCAATAGATAAGCGTTGTTTCCTAACGGATAAAAGAACGGGAAACAACCATCAATCAAAGGAATGAATATAATATGAAACTAAAAAACTGGTTTGCCCTAGAGAAGAAGCCTCATAAAGGATTGCTCCTTGTCGAATGGGCAACGATGGCATATATAGCCTTCACGCTGATACTGATAACCATCCTTTCCACTAAGATGCATCACCCCGATATCCTCATCGGTGAGCGTGTGCGTGTGATAGCAATGACCTTTGCGCTATGGCTTGTTTATCGCATCGTGCCTTGCAAGGTGACGCGCATGGTGAGAGTGGCGGCTCAAGCAGCGTTGTTGGGAATGTGGTATCCCGATACCTATGAACTCAATCGGGTGCTACCCAATCTGGACCATGTGTTTGCTGCTTGGGATCAGTGGCTATGCGGCTTCCAACCAGCCTTGTTGTTCTGCGAGAAGCTACCCGGTGTGGTGTGGAGCGAGGCTTTCAATATGGGCTATTTCAGCTATTATCCGATGATAGCCTTCACGCTGATTTACTACCTAGGGTGGCATTATAAGGAGTTTGAACGCTGCGCCTTTGTGGTGATGGCATCATTCTTTACCTACTTTGTAATCTTTGACCTATTGCCAGTGGTAGGTCCTACGTTCTATTATAAGGCAGTAGGGGTGAAGCAGATCGTTGCTGGGGTGTTCCCGGATGTACACTACTACTTCAACACACACCAAGAATGTCTACCCACGCCGGGCAATACGCATGGTGTGTTCTATAACCTAGTGGAGTTTATGAAAGGTGCAGGCGAACGTCCTACCGCTGCCTTCCCAAGCTCGCATGTGGGTGTAAGCACGGTGCTGATGCTTCTTGTGGCACATACACGCAAATGGAAACTGCTCCTGGGTATGCTTCCTTTCTATGTGTTGCTATGCTGCGCTACGGTGTATATCCAAGCCCATTACTTGGTGGATGCCCTTGCCGGACTGGTGACGGGCGTGGTGATATATCTCGTGTTGATGCTTATTTCAAAGAAAACGATTCTCCAAACAAAGGCTTAAGCGTATGGATGTCAATATAGAATCATCGTGGAAAGAGGTGCTGGCAGGCGAGTTTGATCAGCCCTATTTCGGTCAGCTCACAGACAAGGTGCGTCAGGAGTATGCCACCAATACGTGTTATCCTCCCGGCCGCCTGATCTTCAATGCCTTTGATCTATGCCCCTTTGACCGTGTCAAGGTGGTGATTATCGGCCAAGACCCCTATCACGAACCCGGCCAAGCGATGGGATTGAGTTTCTCCGTGCCCCAAGGCATCACCATGCCGCCTTCGCTTGTCAATATATATAAGGAGATATCGGCTGATCTCGGTGTACCCATGCCCACCTCAGGAGACCTGACGGGATGGGCAAAGCAAGGCGTGTTGCTGCTCAATGCCACCCTCACCGTGCGGGCACATCAGGCCAATAGCCACCAACGCCTAGGTTGGAGCTTGTTCACCGATGCCGCTATCAAGGCGCTTAGTGAGCGTCGTGATCACTTGGTGTTTATGCTATGGGGAGGTTTTGCACGCAGTAAGAAGACACTGATTGACCCCAATCGCCACTTGGTATTGGAGAGCGTGCACCCATCGCCCCTATCTGCTAATAGAGGCGGATGGTTTGGTCAGCATCAGTTTTCGCGTTGTAACGCTTATCTCGAAGCTGAGGGCATAGAACCTATCAAGTGGTAAGGTCTTGTTGAGGCGGGTGCAGAGCCTTATCAGATCAGGTGTTGCGCCTTGAGTTCGTCAGCGATTTGGCACAACTCGTCATACCATTCTTGGCCGAAACGTTGTACCAATGGACCTTTTAAAAACTGGTAAAGAGGTAGGTCAAGCTCTTTGCCTTTCTCTCTTGCGGGTGCACAGATCTTCCATTTGTGATAGTTGATGCCGCTGATACCATTGCCAAAGTATTTCTCACGAATGGGGTAGAGCGCACAAGAGATGGGTTTCACAAATCGGGTTTTGCCTTCGCGGTAAGCGCGTTCCAAAGCGCAGAGGCAGCACCCTTTCTCATAAAACGTAAACACACAATCTTTTCCACCAACGATGCTAGTCACAAGGTCGCCTTCGCGGTCAGTGTAAGCTACGCCTTGGCGGTCAATGACCGACTGCGCAGAGGCTGACAGACCGCCCCAGACCGTATCTAGCGTATCCTCAATGGCAAGCGTCTCGTCCATCGTGACAGGCGCACCGGCATCGCCCTCGATACAGCAGACACCATGACACTGGCTTAGATCGCAGCAAAATCTTTCGGTAAAAATATCGGGCGACACAAGAACGTCACCCACTTGTATGATGTGTAACTCGTTGCTAGACATATCCTGATAGTGTGTTTCTGTGTTTTGGGATTAGGAGAGCGCTATCGTGAATCACTCCTTGCGATAGGCAGAAGGACTCTTTCCGACGTGTTCCTTGAAGTATTTGCCCAAGAAACTCTGGTTGGGGAAGTTGAGATACTGCGCAATCTCCTTGATACTCATGTCCGAGTTCTTAAGCAGAACGCGCAGTTCGAGGATGACATAGTAGTCGATCCACTCATTAGGAGTGCGCTTGCTGATTCCTTTAATCGTCTCAGAGAGATATTTGGGGGTGATACAAAGTTGGGCGGCATACCAGCTGACACGCCGTTCGGTCTTGTAGTGTTCCTGCACGCAAGAGATAAACTTAAAGAATATAGACTCAGCACGTGTGCGCTTACGGTCTTGTATCAGTTGCACATGATAGATCATGTCACTGATATCATAGACCAAAGCTTTCATAAGGGTGGACACCAGTTCTCTTTTGAAGTGGTGCTCGTCTTCGGAAATTTTCTCTTGGATGAGGTAAAGATACTCGGAGAGACTCGTAAGCTGACGCTCGGTGAGCTTGAACACGGGATGAAGACGCGAGAACAAGAACAGCGAGGATATCTCATGAATACCTCCGATGATACCTTCAAAGAAATCGTAGGACAACATCACCGCTATGCCATCGCAGTCGGTAGAAAGCAGATAGTTGCTTACCACTTGTCCTTCGCCCACGATGATGACATCGCCGCGTGTCACCTTCATATCCTTCGCATCCACGGTGTACTGGGCTTGACCCTTGAGGCAGATGGCAAAGAAGAGGCAGTGCATCCTAGAAGGTTCAGAAGGAAGGGGCACTTCCTTGAAGTTCTTGAATACCAAGAAGTCATCTTCGATGTAAAGACCATTGGGATAGATGCTCTTGGCCTGTGAGACACTCACCTCGGTGACGTTGGCTATGTTCATGTTCGAAAATCTTTTTTAGAGTTGCAAAGATACAAATTAGGCGTTGATGGACAAAGGATTCGTACGGATTATTGCGTGTGTCACTTGGCGGTAGAGCCTTTGGGCATGCGCAGATTGACCTTGGCGCGTTTGCCATTGCGGTGAAACACCTCAGCGTGGGTTACCTTACCATTGCGCCAGCTCATGTTGATGACATATCCGCCACGGGCGCACAGACCTTTGACCTCCCCTGATTCCCATTCCTTGGGCAGGGCGGGGAGCAGTTGGATGTAACCCTGATGACTCTGCACCAGCATCTCACAAACGCCCGCTGTGCCACCGAAGTTGCCGTCAATCTGGAAAGGTGGGTGTGCATCGAAGAGGTTAGGGAACGTTCCACCACGATGTAGGGCGTCCCTGCTATGGTCACCTTCTGGAGAAACGTAGCGCAACAAGTTCTGATAGATGGCAAAGGCATGGTCGCCATCGTGCAGTCGGGCCCATAGGTTGATGCGCCATCCGGTGCTCCATCCGGTGCTCTCGTCACCTTTCTGAATCAGTGTGGCACGGGCAGCATCGGTCAGCGGATGTGCGCTTGCGGTGCTCTTCTGTTGTTGTTGAGCGTCAAGGTTGATGAGGTTGCAGCCCGGGAAAAGACCTATCAGGTGGCTCTGATGACGATGACGTGGATCGAAGTCGCGCCAGTCATAGTACCATTCGTTGAGGTCGCCATCTTTGCCGATGGTGTAAGGATGCATGGAAGCCAACGCTTGGCGCATCTGCTTGGTGAGCGGTGTCACGTCGTGGGCGGCTTGTTCTAGCTCGATGGTCGATTGGAACAGCTCGCGGATGATTGCAAGGTCGGCTGTACCACCATATACCGTAGTACCGTGGTAGCCTTCGGGGGTGACATATTCGTTCTCCGGACTGGTGCTAGGAGCAGTGATGAGCTCGTTAGGATTCTTGGGATTGGGAATCAGCCAACCAAGGGCAAAGCGTGAAGCGTCGCGCAAGAGCGGCAAGGCGGTGTTGCGCAGATAGTTGCGATCCTGTGTGAAACGAAAATGCTCGGCAAGCGTGTTGACCAGCCAAGCGGCACCAAGATTCCAGTTGGCCCATTCCGGACTTTCCCTTCCTTCACCCACAGGCGCAGTCTTGCACCAGAGATCGCTATTCTGACTGGCGCTGAAACCTTCACTCACGCCATAGAAATTCTGTGCTGTATGTCTACCATTGGTCTGCAATCCTCTCATAAACTGTTCAAGAGGCATGGTCATCTCGCTCAGATTGGCAACCTCTGCAGGCCAATAATTCTCCTCGATATTGATGTTCATAGTGTAGTTGCCACGCCAGGGCGACCACAGATAAGGTGTCCACAGACCTTGTAGGTTGGCGGGTACACCAGGTGTGCGAGAAGAAGAGATGAGCAGGTATCTGCCATATTGGAAGTAGAGCGTTTCGAGATAACGACATTCAGGAACGCTGACGTTGGGATAATTGCGTAGTAGCTGGTCGGTGGGTCGCTCTTTGTTGAATCCCGCATAAGACAGTTGGAGACTCACGCGGTCAAAGTAGTGCTTGTAATCAGCAATGTGACGTTGCCGGAAATCAGCATAACTAAGGTTCTGCGTGTGCCATGCCTTATCCATGGCAGCGCCGAGATAGTCGGCTCCCTCTGTCACGGGATGCTTGTCATAACCATTGAAGCTCGTAGCATCCACAAAGTAGATGGTTGCCTCGTTGCAGTCTTTCAGTTGTAGGGTGCTATCGTTGAGAATCGCCACCGACCCTCCGTTGGTGTATGCTCGTAGCACCGAGCAAGCGTGGATGCTCTCCATCTCGTTACCCATCGCATGACTGAGCATGGTGAGTTGGCCCTCGGAAGCTTTTACCTGATGAGGAACCTGTGCAGTAAGAGAGATGTTGGTGTTGATGGCATGCGCTCTGTCGGCTGTGAGGCGAATAGCAATCAGACTATCGGGGTGGCTCGCAAAGTACTCGCGTTGGTAGTGGATGCCATCCTGTGTGTATCCTATCTTGACCAAGGAAGAGTCGATGTCCAGTTCGCGGCGGTAAGCGTGTATGGGTGATTGGCTAGCAGAAGAGATGAAGAGCGTTCCTAAGGGCTGATAATGAGCCGACTGCTCGCCTTGAAGGTGCAACTGAAGCGAGTCGGCAAGGGCATAGTTCTCGTCAAAGAGCGCCTTGCGGATAGGTTCAAGCCATTCAGACTTACCTTTGCCTTCGTCATGACTGACGGGCTTGCCAGTCCAAAAAGTGATGTCATTGAGGTATATCGTGTCTCGCAGAGGGTTGCCATAGATCAGCGCTCCCTGCTTGCCGTTGCCGATGGGTAAGGATTCTTCAAAGTAATGGGCGGGTTGATTGTACCATAGTTTCAATGGTTCACCAGCCTGAAGTTGCATTGCGGCAAAGGCCACTGGCAGTAAGAATAAGGTTCGTTTCATAGATATGAGGTTGTTGCTAGTATTTGTGAAATAAGCAAAAAGGGTGAAACGCATCCGCCTTGTGCGGAGGAATGTCCGCTTGGAAGATACTTTTCACCCTTTCTTTATCGTGCCTTTCTTAATCCTTTCGTATGCTCTCACCTGATAGTGAGGAAGGAGTGTGGGCACGTTATTAAAAGCGTTGCCACCAAAGACCTATGCGTCAATGTTAGCGTATGTGGCATTCTTCTCAATAAACTCGCGTCGTGGCTCTACATCATCGCCCATAAGCATAGAGAAAACCTCGTCAGCTTCGGCAGCGTTCTCAATAGATACCTGCTTGAGCAAGCGTTGCTTAGGATCCATGGTGGTCTCCCAGAGCTGTTCAGGATTCATCTCGCCTAGACCTTTGTAGCGCTGTGTGTGAATGAGTTTGCCATCTTCTACACCATTGCCATACTTGTCTAGGAATGCTTGACGTTGCTGGTCGGTGTAGCAATATTCTGAAACCTTCTTGTAAGTACACTTGTACAAAGGTGGGGTAGCAATGTATAGATGTCCTTCTTCAATCACCTTGGGCATGTAACGATAGAAGAGCGTCATGATCAATGTGTCGATGTGAGAACCATCGACGTCGGCGTCGGTCATGATAATGATCTTGTCGTAACGTAGCTTGTCGGTGTTTGCCTCGAAGTTGTCATTGTCCTCCATTCCGAATCGAACACCTATTGACTGGATGATGTTCATCACTGACTCGGCTTCGAATACGCGGTGACGTTGCACTTTCTCTACGTTTAGAATCTTACCGCGCAGAGGAAGGATGGCTTGTGTGTAGCGGTCGCGTCCCTGCTTGGCTGAACCACCTGCCGAGTCACCCTCGACGAGGAAGATCTCGCACTTCTTAGGATCGCGACTAGAGCAGTCGGCAAGCTTTCCGGGTAGTCCACCACCACTCATGACGTTCTTGCGCTGTACGCTCTCGCGTGCCTTGCGTGCTGCGATACGTGCTGTGGCGGCTAACACTACCTTGTTACAGATCATCTTAGCTTCGTTAGGATGCTCTTCCAGATAGTCGGACAGAGCTTCACCTACAGCCTGCTGCACTGCGCCTGCAACCTCTGAGTTGCCCAGCTTGGTCTTGGTCTGACCTTCAAATTGAGGCTCGGCCACCTTGATAGAGATTACGGCTGTGAGACCCTCACGGAAGTCGTTACCTTCGATTTCGATCTTGGCTTTCTCTATCTGGCGTGAGATCTGTGGGTCGTTATCGGCATAAGCCTTTAGCACGCGAGTAAGTGCCATGCGGAAACCGGTAACGTGTGAACCACCTTCGATGGTGTTGATATTGTTTACATATGAATGAAGGTTCTCGTTGTAATCGGTGTTGTACATGATGGCAACCTCGATAGGCACACCTTGCTTCTCTGTTTTGAGATAGATGACGTCGTCAAACAAGTGTGTGCGATGGCGATCGATGTAACGTACAAACTCCTTCAAACCGTCCTTTGCATGGAATACCTCTTGGCGTGGCTTGCCTGTTTCGGGGTCAGGGCGTTCGTCGGTTAAGGTGATCTTAACACCTGCGTTGAGATAAGCGAGCTCTCGCATACGGCGTGCCACTAAGTCCCACTTGTAGGTTGTGACTGTGAAGATGGAGGCATCGGGCCAGAATTGCTGGCGTGTACCGCGCTTCTCGGTTTCGCCTATCACCTTAACGGCATAGAGCGGCTTGCCTTTCTCGTATTCTTGTTGGTAGATCTTTCCGTCACGGAATACCTGTGACTTCATGTGAGATGACAATGCGTTCACGCAGCTAACACCCACACCATGCAGACCACCACTCACTTTGTATGAGCCTTTGTCAAACTTACCGCCGGCGTGGAGCACGGTCATTACCACCTCGAGGGCGCTCTTGTGTAGCTTCTTGTGCTCGTCTACAGGGATACCGCGGCCATCATCCTCTACGACGACAGATCCATCGGTGCATAATGTGACTTCAATATTATGGCAGTATCCTGCCATTGCCTCGTCGATAGAGTTGTCAACGGTCTCGTTGATCAGATGGTGGAGACCTTTCTCGCTGATGTCTCCGATATACATAGCAGGGCGTTTGCGCACTGCTTCCAGTCCTTCGAGAACTTGGATGTTACTCGCCGAGTAATTGTTCTCAGTATTCTGAATATCTGCCATTTTGATAGTTTGTCTATATACTATGCAAAGGTACGATTTTTTCGATAAATAACGAAACTTTTACTATGTAAAAAAACGGCAATAAAAAGCTTTTAAATAGCGGTTTGTTTGTGGGTAATGATGTTTCTGTCTAAACAAAAAAACGATGCTGCGCGACCCTTTCCGAGAACGCGCAGCATCGTTAGTGGATGTTATCTGTAAAAGCAATAACTCGCATATCTGCTATAGATATGCGAGCATGGTATATGTTTCAGCTATGACTCTGAATATTCTTAACCTAGAGCAGCGATGTGACGGCAAAGGCTAGACTTCAGATTGGCAGCTTTGTTCTTGTGGATGATGTTAGTCTTAGCTAACTTGTCCAACATCTTCTGTACAGCAGGATACAACTTAACTGCTGCATCTTTGTCAGAAGTAGCACGCAACTTGCGCACTGCGTTACGCATAGTCTTTGCGTAGTATTTATTGTGCTGCGCCTTAACTTTGTCCTGGCGGATTCTTTTAAGTGATGATTTGTGATTTGCCATCTTACGATTTTCTGTTATTTTCTTGTTTGTAGTCCCTAGCAGAGTCGAACTGCTCTTTAGAGAATGAAAATCTCTCGTC
>CAVHUZ010000054.1:0-16353 GCA_963639545.1 Bacteroidaceae bacterium | reverse complement strand
ATCTTATTTTGAGCCCATCTTAGGGTTTGCTATCGCCTTCGATATACTCTTCAAGGAACAGATGTTCACCATCATAGACCGCATAAGTGAAGAGCTGAATCCAATCACCAAGAATCATCATGCGCACTTTGGCGGACAGCGACAGGTCTAGCTCGATGTGGCGGTGGCCATAAAGGTAATAGTCTACATCGGGATGCTGCTGCATGTATTGCTTGGTGAAGCGCACCAAGCATTCGCGATTCTCGCCCATATAGGGAGGTTCCTTGCCGTCGGGGCGCTTCAGGCGCGAGTGCTTCGCCCAGTTGAGTCCAAACTTCATCCCCCACCACGGGTGCAAAGCGTTGAATAGGCGCTGACACACCTTGTTATGGAAGATGCCACGAAGCACCTTGAACGATGTAGAGCCATCGCCTAACCCATCTCCATGCGCCAAGAAGAACACCTTATCGCCTATCTCCACCGTGGCGGGTTGGCGATGCACTATCACCCCACACTCCTCTTCCAGATAGCCATAGGTCCATATATCATGATTGCCAGTGAAGTAATGCACCTCCACACCGAGGTCGGTCAGCTCTGACACCTTACCTAGGAAGCGCGTAAAGCCCTTTGGCACCACATAGCGGTACTCGTTCCAGAAGTCGAACATATCCCCAAGGAGATACACGGCACTGGCTTTGTGCTTTATACTGTCGAGAAACCGCACCAAGCGGCGCTCTTGCGTGCGGCGATGCTCAAGCGCCAACGAGCCCAGATGGGCGTCTGAAAGAAAATATACGCTTTTCATTGTTTCGTGTTTTTAGGTGAAACATCGGTGTGAGGAGCAGCGGGCGGTATCAGTCGAAGCCTAGTTCGACGCGTGCTTCCTCCGTCATCATACTCTGATCCCATGCGGGTTCAAAGACCAGATTGACGTTGGCGCTCGTCACTTGATCCACACTCTCAAGCTTGGTACGCACATCCTCGAGGATAAAATCGGCTGCGGGGCATGAGGGTGCAGTGAAGGTCATATCCACATCCACGCTGTAATCGTCCTTTACATCGATCTTATAGATCATGCCAAGGTCGTAGATGTTGACCGGAATCTCGGGATCGTACACGGTTTTAAGCACATCCACAATGCGCTCTTCTATCTTTACTTTTTCTTCGGGAGTCATTTGTTATGTTGTTATTTGTTAGGTCTTGGAAGGTGGTTAAAGCTTGTCTGCAAAGTCGCGGCTGACATAGTTGTATATATCCATGCAACAAGCAGCTGAGAAGCGCAGTGCCGATGCCACGAGTGCATCCCACTGAGCCTCGCTCAGTCCGCGTTCTAGGTCAGCGCGTGTGATGCCTTGCTGGAGCAGTCCGTAGATAAATCCGGCATTAAAGTTGTCCCCCGCACCGATGGTACTCACCGTCTGAGCTGCCGCCACGGGATAGCTCTTCTTCCAACCGTTCTCCGCAAAGAGCTGCACGGGATGGGCGCTATCTGTATAGACGAAGCGTTTGCAATAGAAGGAGATCTCTGAGCGATACACCTTGTCGGCCTCTTGGATGCGATAAAGGGTGTCAAAGTCGTCACGACTACCGCGCACGATATCAGCCAAATCATAGTTTTCGAGCAGATTGGGCGTAGCGCGAATCACGTCATTGCGGTGAGATGGACGATAATTGACGTCATAATAGATGATAGCGCCACACTCGCGGGCACGTTCTAGAAGCGGTTGCACCTGACTACGAAGCTGAGGATCTACAGCGAAATAGGAACCTATGAGCACGATATCGTCTCGCTCTATGTCGGGACAAGATAGCTCTACAACATCGGTCGAAGCATCACGATAGAACACATAGTCGGCATCATTATGCTCATCGAGGAACGCCAATGACACCGGCGACTTGGTATCGGTGCACCGTGTAAGGCATGAGCTATCCACACCATTGTCGTTCATGAAACTCACAATATGGTCGCTCACCCTATCGGTGCCTATCTTGGACACCAACACCGCCGGCACATGTGCTCGTCCGAGCGATGCCAATGCATTAAACACGGAGCCTCCGGGGATGGCTTCTACAGGTTTGCCTTCCTTGAAGATCACATCAAGGATGGTTTCGCCTATTCCTATCACTTTTCGCATAGCTTGTCATGTTGATTGGGAATGCAAATATAAGGTTTTTAGAGCAAACGACAAAATATGTTAAGCTATTTATCCCATTTTCCCATCGCACGGCAAAAGGGAGTCTTGGATTTGCTTTTCCCATAGATTTGCCTTACCTTTGCATGAGGCAAAGAGCCTCAACTGACGTATGGAACAAATCAAACTAAGATATCAAACTTGCGAGCTAGCCAACTCGCTGCGCGTGATTGTGTTACGACATAGTTCGCCGGTGGTCTACTGCGGCTATGAGATTGGCGCAGGAACAAGCCTCGAGCAGGCAGGTGAAGAGGGATTGGCCCACTTCTGTGAGCACGTCACCTTCAAGGGAACGAAGCATCGCAGCGCCCTGGACATCATCAACTGCCTTGAGAGTGTGGGTGGCGAGCTCAACGCTTACACCACTAAGACTGCCACGGTCTACTATTCCGCCATTCTCAAGGAGCATCTCGGAAGAGCCGTCGACCTGCTGAGCGACATGGTGTTTGGCAGCGTTTATCCTCAGAAAGAGATCGATAAGGAGGTTGAGGTGATCTGTGACGAGATTGAGTCGTACCACGATTCGCCTGCCGAACTGATCTATGATGATTTTGAAAACCTCGTTTTCCAAGGCACACCATTAGGACATAACATCCTGGGCAAGGCTGAACGAGTAAGGCTGTTTACCACGGCTGACGCATTGCGGTTTACCAGCGCCCATTACACACCGCAGCAATCGGTATTCTTCGCCTATGGTGATATCGATTTTGACGAGCTAGTCAGTCTGCTCTGCCAAGCGCTTCACACCTCACCGAAGGGTGCAGTTCCAAGTTGTGAGGAGTTGCATCAGCCATCCAGCGCAGCCTTGCCACCATGCGCCTATGAGGGGCAGACCATCATACAGCACCGCCACACGCACCAAGCACATGTGATGATAGGGTGCCGCGGCTATTCGGTGTTTCATCCGGATCGCATCGCGCTCTATCTGCTCAACAACATCTTGGGTGGTCCGGGGATGAATGCGCGGCTCAATCTGTCGCTCCGCGAGCGCAACGCACTGGTCTATACGGTTGAGAGCACGATGGTAAGCTATGCGCAGACGGGCTTGTGGTGCGTGTATTTCGGTTGCGATGCGCACGACGTAGCGCGATGCCTAGAGCTGGTAAAGGCTGAGCTACAACGCTTCATCAGCACGCCTCTCACCGAAGAGGAGCTTGCCGCAGCCAAGAGACAGATAAAAGGTCAGATCGGAATAGCCTGTGACAACCGCGAAAACTTTGCGCTCGACTTTGGCAAGAGTTTTCTGCATTATGGTTGGGAGAAAGATATCACCAAGCTATTCCGTGAGATTGATGCGGTGACATCTGAACAGATACAAGCCGTGGCAGCCCAGTTGTTCCGTCCGGAACGGCTCACCACGCTGCAATATGTTGACTAGCCAGCCTGCTTTATCATCCAATCAGATGGTAACTTCCGCCGGCATAGGCCTTCACCATGCCTTTCATCTCAAGCGTGAAGAGATGGGCTGAGAGCTCGCCTATGGCGATATTGGTCTGTATGGATAGGGTGTTGATCTGCTGATCGTTCTGTTTTCGGAGTGCCTCTACCACCTTTTCCTCCTTAGGCGAAAGGTCGGGGAAGAGGTCGCGCTCTATCCCTTGTTGCTTTGCCACTTGCAAAGCATGATCATTTTCCCATGACATGGCGTTGACAAACTGGGCTGCGGAGGTTATCAGCATCGCTCCGTTGCTACGGATGAGGTTGTTGCAGCCCTTGCTATACTCGTCATTGATGCGCCCAGGGAAGGCAAACACGTCGCGGTTATAGTCGTTGGCAATACCGCAAGTGATCAGTCCGCCACCATGCTCGGCGCTCTCTACAAGGATCGTAGCATCCGCCATACCAGCCACAATGCGGTTGCGGCGCACAAAGTTGACCTTGTCTGCATTGGTGTGCGTCATAAACTCGGTGAGCAATCCACCTTGCTTGATCATGCGTTCAGCCACCGGTTGGTGAGCACGGGGATAGAGCGTATCCAGTCCGTGAGCCAAGACGCCCACGGTGTCAAAGCCCGCTTGCAAGCTCTGATGGTGTGCGCAGATATCCACGCCGTAAGCCAAGCCGCTCACAACGAGCGTCTCGGGGCATAGAGCACGTAGGTCAGAGACAAACTGCTGTATCACGTCTTGCCCATAACGGGTGCAGTGGCGTGTACCCACAATGCTTATCACGCGGTGCGCATTGAGATTGGCAGTGCCCTTAAAGTAGAGCATCAGAGGAGCATCAACGCAGGTCTTGAGTCGTTGGGGATAATCGGTATCCGAGAGCAGAAGCGGTTTGATCTCGTGCTGCTGCATATATTGCAGATTGTTATCTACCCGAGCACGATGGCTATCCACCTTGGCAAGCAGTTGCACGAGCCTGTCAGAGGCATCGGGAACCACTTTCCGGATATCTGCCGCATGCTCTATAACAGCCGTGGCAGAGCCCAATCGGTCATAAAGACGACGCACCTCAGCCAGATGGTAATATCCCAAAAGGCTTAGGAGCATGGCGTTGTACAGTTCCTCAGCGTGCGTCATACGTTGATATATTTGGCAAATGCGCGGTCATAATCCTCACTAACAGCAAGTCGTCCGTTGACCAACGTCACCAGTTCTACCTTTGCACGGAAGCAGAGCTTGTGATCGCTCTGTCGGTAAAGGTCGTGTGTGAACACATAGCGGATGTTTTCTTTCTTCAGTCCCATGCACGAAACGATGATATCATCACACCTGAATGGCACCTTATACTCTAGCTTCATTCGTGCCACCACGGCATCGATACCCTTCTCATGAAGCTTGACGAAGCTCACGCCACACGCTTTGAGGAAGCGATGGCGGGTGTGCTCAGTGTAATGGAGGTAGTTGGCGTTGTTCACGATGCCTTCAATGTCGCACTCATAGTCGCGCACTTCCAGTTCGGTGGTAAAGATATAGTTGCCCGTGATAGGCTTTGGAGTCGTGTTATTATCCATATTTGTTCGTTGATTCGTTACTTGTTTACACTAAGAGAAAGGCTCGAGGAGGGTGCATCAAGGATGCGTTGCCACTGGCGAACCTTTCAGATATTCGTATCCTATGCGACATCTGAGACACTCTTTGCGGTCGCAATATTCCTTCTTCAGTTGTATCAGCGCCTGCGAATCGCCCGCTGTCTTGACCTCTAAGCCCACCTCTTGCCACATCTTCACCACGTGATTGGCCTCAGCCTTGAGCTGATCTAGGAAGTCGAAGGCACGCTGACAGAGAGCCTCATCAGCCTTATGCCGACCATAAGCGAAGAAGATGGGCACCACGGTGTTGATGATCAGCAAGGCGAGTGAAGCCTTGGAGAGTCGCTTCTCGTTAGCCGCGCTCTCGTTTCCAAAGACGTAATGGGTTTGCCAATAAGGGGTAACGTGGGTCTGAAGGAGCTCTTCGGCTTGCTTGACGTTCTCACATTCCACTAGCTGCGAGAGTCCGGCACGCCGCGAGAAGTATAGGTTGGCAAGCTGAGCGATGCGGATGTTGGGGAAGTTTTGGGGTCGAAGGCGGAGATATTTCCACTCCGTGCCTTGCATAGGGGTAAGGTGAAACTTATGTGCAAGATACTTATATTCGCTCTGCAGACGCTTGAAGTAGCCTTCCGCTAGCGCATGCTGTCGATACTTCTCGGGTATCATGTCCTCTTGAAGCAACCCTGCCTGACCCAAGAAGAGTGCTTCTATCTGGAAGATATCGTCCCGATGGTGTGCCACATCATGCAGTGGCAGCGAGCGAGACCATTGCTCGAAGGCTTCGCCATTGACCCCAAAGCCGAAGTTGTGAGCCAAGGTAGCAAAGTAGCCAGCCTCCCATGATCCACCGCAATCGGCCACCCGACGTGCTATGGCTTGTGTTTTCTGCTCTAGACGCTCGGTCTGCAACACGCTCATCCAGCTATGAACAGTCAGCGAAGAGAGCTGTGGCACGATGCGATAACAGGGTGGATAGCTATCCGTAGCAAGCAGTTGGCGGTAGTTGTCACGCACCGTTTGGGGCACATCGAGCCTCACTTGGGGCGGTTGAAGCCCAGCGTGAGTGATGGCTTGGGCATCGTCAACGCCCACAACGTGCAAGACGACGTTGTCATAACGGGCATCCGACTGATGATGATGGGCAAACCAATCGGATGATTTGTCATGGATCTCCACGTTGCCGACCCATAACGTACCATCGATTTTCACTTTAGCATTGAAGAAATCGGGCCCCGCATTGCGATTGTGTAGGCCCACATCAAGCACCTCCACGGCTTTCCCGTCGGTGGTTTGCAAACCGCCAAGAGGGAATAGCTTATGTTTCCAAGTGTAGTGGAGCAGTTCTTCCATGCTGAAAGGATTTTGTTAATTATGCAAAGGTAATGCAAACCGAATGCAATCAAGCTTGCTTGGAATTGCTGAGGTGCAGCTTATCTTATGCAAAGATAATGCAAACCGAATGCAATCAAGCTCGCTTGGAATTGCTAAGGTGCAGCTTATCTTATGCAAAGATATAAAAAATCCCAAACAGAAGGGTTCTCCGTTTGGGATTTTTATGGTTTTATCCGATCTGATTACTTCATGATCTTCTTCACCGAACCGTCATTCTGACGTACGATATATACCTGACCATGCTGCATTTGGTTCACTTTACGACCGCCGAGGTCATATATTTGCAAGCCCTTAGCTGTCGTTGTGGTAGCTTGGTGGATACCTGCCGTGCTGACAGCGTCCTCGTTTCCGAACACCACATTGACCGTAATGGGTGCCCCCAAGAGGCTCATGCTGATGTCAATGGTAGCATACAACTTGTCAGCAGCTTGCTTTGCATTGATTTCCACAGGCACATTGCCTAGGTAAGGGCCAGTCCACGACTTGACGTTAGGGTCATCGCCAGCGGTGATGGCAATCTCCTGTGAGGTTGAAAGCAACGTGATGTTTTCGTTCTCGGTATCAGTTTGAGCATCAACATCAGTCACAACAATGTTACCAATACCCGTTTTACCATACTTAAAGTTGTACAATGCCAAGGTGTACTTGCCATTATCCTGCTTTGTCAAGTAAACTGTTGCCGTGTCTTTAACTACGTTTCCGGCAAAAGAAATGTAGATTGAGTCCTTGAAATCGGTAGCCATGGCCACTGAAGAAACAAGTACTGCAAATAAAAGAGTTAGGATTTTCTTCATACTAATTACTATTTTGATTTATAAAAATAAGTTTTCTAGCTTCTCGGAGAGCATCGATTACTACATCTTATAGCTCAAACCGAGCGTTGCATAGATAGGATAGAGCGTCTGTTCGATGACGTGGAAGCGACTATTATGCACCCCATTCAGTCCCCATTTCAGATCTGCAAAGATGCCTACACGCTTCCATGCCTGCCAATCCACGCCTGCAGCGATGCCCCATTGCCACCGTCTCATCTCGTCAGAGAAGTCGTATGTCCCCTTGGTTCCAGGTTCATTGCCTAGTTCGACCTTTGCTCCTGTAGGATCACCGACGCGCAAATAGCCATCGTGAGCTTCTCCAGAGAAGTGGCGTGAGAGCATATACGAGATGTAAGGGCCGCACCGGAAGCGCCACTTAGAGCCTAGCTGATATGACGCCTGCACCGGAATGGTAATCATGGTTTGGCTTGCCTTGGTGGTGACATCACCGGTAAACATACCTTCTATCATCTCTCCACCTCGGACAAGCTGCTCGTGGTAGTTCTTCACACGGGCATCCTCCTTCATTGATTTCTTTTCAAATATCATGCCAGACGTCACCCCCCAGTGCTCATCCAGACGCTTTGTCAGGTCTACAGCAAGCACAAAGTTGGGCTGAAGGGTGTAACTGTTGAGTTTGCGGATGCTAGCTGGCATACCCACAGGGGTGGTTCCGCCAATGTTGTAACCCACTTTCACGTGGACATCGACATCATTCCAAAAGGAGGTCTGAGCCCAACTGCATAGCGAGAAGAGGCTCAAAGCAAGGGTTATGAATTGTTTTCTCATCGTCTACTCTTCTGTTGTACAAATTATTTTCACATCATCCACACACAACGTGGAGCCTATCGCCCCCATGAAACGATCGCCTTGGTTGCTCGACGAGAACACCACCGTGAGGCTGTATCCTTGATTTTCAAGCAATGCTTGGTCTATCTCGCTTGTATAAGTGAATGCTATCTTAAACTCGGTCCAGTCCTTTGTGGGTTTCAGATAGCCTGCATCAGCTATCGCTACAATCTGTTTGCTAGTTTTGACATCGTCCCCATAGAGGGTCACAGCATTGCCGGCATCGTCATGATTGCGGTAGAAGACAGCATAAACAGCGCAGCTATCTATCTTTCCAGAGACCATATTGCCCTGTTCATCTTGATAGTTGGCACCAGGTTGGTAGGTGTAATAGCCTGTGAAAGTGACGGGAGTCTTGTCAAATGGAATACCAAAGTGGGTGGCTTTCAAGGCATCTACAAGGGCGCTAGTCATATCAAAGGATCCCAAGAACAGGTTTCCGGCAGCAAGCGGCTTATTGACCAACGCGCCCAAAGGACCCGTATCGCAGGTGGTCAGACGCACTCCGTATCCATGTCGGCCATGTTGCAAGGTATCGGTAGGATACTCGTCAGGGGCTGCAGAGCCCATACTGAGTTGGTAGCCGGGGTTACCCGTGGCCCAGTTATTGCCGTAAGTACCATCCTCTAGCTCGTCGTGCCAGATGAAATACCCATTGGTTTTGGGGTCAAGCTCAAACTTCTCAAAGTCGTAACACATCGTGTCGGGCTTAGAGATGAGCCTCGGCGTGAAACCAATCGTGTAGGTTCGGGTCCAACATCCATCCTCGCTTGTCACCCGATAGGTCACAGGTGACAGGCTGAAATCGTGCGCTGAACCGCTTGGTGGAGAGACCGAGGCACCGGGAGTGAGGCGCAACAAGGGTGCAAGCGCGGTCAGATCGGCATCACGGCGCACGTTAAACACGATGGTGCTATCGGTTGCCGAGACATCACGAGCGGTGTCGGCTACATTAAAGAACGTAGATAACGGATTGCTAATCGCCACACTTACATGTTCGATATCGGCTTCCGCATTTTGCGGTTCATCCTTGAAACAAGAGCAAAAAAGCATGCTAAAGCATGCCATCGCAATAATTGTAGATTTTGTTTTCATCTGTTAAACTTTCTTTCAATAAAGCAAAGGTAAGATGTTTCTTCCTATTTTGAAAAAAAATAAGTACTTTTGCACTATTAATCAAGCTATAAAGGAGGTCACCGACACACATCCGTGACTCCGCCAAAGCATATTTATCTTATTCTGAAAATGAAAATAGCACTTATCGGCTACGGCAAAATGGGGCACATGATAGAGCAGATTGCCCTTGAGCGTGGGCATGAAATCGTATGTAAGATCGATGTTAATAATCAGGAAGACTTCGACTCTCCAGCCTTTGCACAGGCTGATGTAGCCATCGAGTTTACCAATCCCACCGCAGCATATAGCAACTTTCTCAAGGCTTTCAGCCACAACGTTAAGGTTGTCAGTGGCTCCACTGGATGGAAGCAAGACCATCAAGCTGACGTGGAGCGCCTCTGCAACGAAGGCGGACAAACGCTTTTCTGGGCTAGCAACTTCTCTATCGGCGTTGCAATCTTCTCCGCAGTCAACCGATACTTGGCCAAGATCATGAACGGATTCCCACAGTATGATGTCGAAATGACCGAGACACACCACATCCACAAGCTCGACGCACCTTCAGGAACAGCCATCACGCTAGCCGAAGAGATTACCGACGCAGTGGAGCGCAAGCACGATTGGAAGCTCGGAACGACCGTTTGGGACGATGGACACGTCGATGGCGATGCCTCACATCAGGACGACGAACTGCTGATCAACTGTGTTCGTCACGATGAAGTGCCCGGTATTCATACCATTGCCTACGACAGCGAGGCCGATAAGATTACCATTACGCACGATGCGCATAGCCGTAAGGGATTTGCATTAGGTGCCGTTCTTGCTGCCGAATATACCGCAAAGCACCACGGACTGCTTACCACGAGCGACTTGTTCCAATTCTAACTCATCACGAAACCAAACAAAACAATGATTGATAAAGAGAAAAACCAACTTAATCCCAAGAAGCAATGGGCTAAGTTTATCATCGTTACCATCCTCTATCTTGCCTTTCTGCTATGGGTAGAAAGCTGGTGGGGACTGATTGTCGTGCCTTTTATCTACGACGCTTACATCACGAAGAAGATACGTTGGCAGTGGTGGAAGGATGCCGAACGCCCTGTTAAGGCGGTCATGAGCTGGGTAGATGCTATCGTGTTTGCCCTTATTGCGGTGTACTTCATCAACCTTTATTTCTTCCAGAACTACGTAATCCCTTCTTCTTCGCTTGAGAAGAGTTTGCTAACGGGCGACTATCTCTTTGTTTCAAAGCTTTCATATGGTCCCCGAATCCCCGAGACACCACTCACCATGCCGCTCACTCAGCACACCTTACCGGTGTTCTCATGCAAGAGCTACATAGAGTGGCCACACTGGGACTACCGCCGCGTGAAGGGTTTGGGACACGTTGAGCTCAACGATATCGTGGTGTTCAACTATCCTGCGGGCGATACCATCGTCACCGCAGAAGCTTATCAGGGACAAGACTACTACCAGATGGTGTACACCTTGGGCGAAAGCTTGGTGGCACAACAGCACCCCGGCATCAACCTTGCAGCCATGAACACCCAGCAGCAACGCGATTTCTACGCCAACGCATACGCCGAAGGACGTGCGTATCTAGAGCGCAACCGACCCACTTACGGCGATATTGACCACCGTCCGACCGACCGCCGCGAGAACTACGTGAAGCGTTGCGTGGGCTTACCCGGTCAGACGCTGCAGATCAAGAATGATATCATCTATCTAGACGGCAAAGCCAATAAAGAGCCCGACAACGTTCAGTACACTTATTTCATCAAGTGGAACGGGCGTATGTCAGCCTCTGACCTCCTTGGAGAGCAATATGACGACCTACGCAAGGACCTTGGCATCAGCGCTGAGGACGTTCAGAGCTTGGCTTATCTGCACGGAGCGGATGTAGAACGTGGCGTAGTGCTCAACAATAACATCCTGAAAGACTTTGACGGATACATGCCTCTGACCCAGAGAGCGATTCAAGGACTCAAAGCCAAAGGCTTGGTTGCCAAGATACGCCGTGTCAGCGACAAGGATATCTACTCGGGTCCATACTACCCTCTCAATGCTTTTACCAATTGGACGCGCGACAATTATGGTCCGGTATGGATTCCGCAGAAGGGTAAGAGCATCACCCTCACCCTGCAAAACCTCCCCGTATATGAGCGTTGCATCAAGGTATATGAAGGCAACGACCTACAGGTTAAGGGCGGAAAGATATACATCAACGGCAAAGCCACGAACCGATACACGTTCAAACTGGACTATTACTGGATGATGGGTGACAACCGCCACAACTCAGCCGACTCACGTTACTGGGGCTTCGTGCCTGAAGACCACATCGTGGGCAAACCTATCTTTGTATGGTGGTCAAGCGATCCCGACCGCAAAGGTATGCGTGGCGTGCGTTGGAGTCGCATCTTCAGTTGGGTGGACAACATCAAGTAACCTGTAATCTCTTTGCTTTGACTCAATCGACGATTCTCTCAACGGCATACTTCGCTCCTGTTCAGTGGTTCCAAAAGCTGAACAGGAGCGTTCATTGTTATATCGAATGCCATGACCACTACGTCAAACAGACCTACCGCAACCGCTGTATCATAGCCACCACCAACGGCCCACAAGCGCTCACCATCCCCATAGAGCGCCCCGAGGGACGCCGTGCGGACAAGACACCCATGCGCGACATCCGCATCAGCGACCACGGAGCATGGCGCCATCTGCACTGGAACGCATTGCAGTCGGCCTACGGTGAGAGCCCGTTCTTTGAGTTCTATGCAGACGATCTGCGTCCTTTCTTTGAAAAACGATGGGAGTTTCTGATTGATTTCAATACCGAAATCACTTATAAAATGTGCGAGCTACTCGATATCCAACCGCATATCGAGCTCACCACACATTACGAACCAATACCTCAAGAAGAGGCTTTGGCACATCAAGACTATCGTGACATCATCCGTCCCAAGCATCCGGGGGACGATCCTACGTTCACACCCGAGCGCTACTATCAGGTGTATCAGCAGAAGTGGGGCTTCATTCCCAACCTCAGCATCCTAGACCTGCTCTTCAACGAGGGCAACGAAAGCGTCTTCTACCTATAGGTCTGACGCGCCTAAGTCCCTCAATCGGCCACGACAATCGTCTAGAATCCGCAGCAAGTCGTCCATCTTCTCAGCACGAAGCATGGCGATGCGCGTCTGCCTAAAGTCGGGGATACCCTTAAAGACCGGCGAAGCTGCTAGATGGCGGCGCGTGTGTAGGATGCCACGATACTCGTCTATGCGCTCCACATTGATACGGAGCATCTCCTCCAGCACATCTATCTTCTGATCAATGGTCAGCGTCTGGGCATCTACACCATCCGTTGCCGTCTGTGCGGAAGCATCCAGAAAGCCATTGATCTCCTTAAAGATCCAAGGCCTACCAAACGTAGCACGGCCTATCATCACTGCATCCACACCATATCGGTCAAACTTCTCCTTGGCTTGCGCAGCCGTAGTGACATCGCCATTGCCGATGATGGGGATATGGATGCGCGGATTCTCCTTCACCTTACCTATCAGTGTCCAGTCGGCTTCACCCGTGTACATCTGACTGCGGGTGCGTCCATGAATGGTCAGCGCTTGGATACCGCAATCCTGTAGCTGCTCAGCGAGGTCAGTGATGACCAGATTATCCGTATCCCAACCTAGGCGCGTCTTCACCGTGACGGGCACCTTGACCGCCTTGACCACCTCACGTGTGATGTCAAGCAACAAGGGAATGTTCTTGAGCATACCTGCACCAGCACCTTTACCAGCGACCTTCTTCACCGGACAACCAAAGTTGAGATCTATCACATCAGGCCCAACCTGCTCCACGATGCGTGCCGCCTCAACCATTGACGCTACATCCCTACCATAGATCTGAATACCTACGGGGCGTTCATCGTCATCGATGTGCATCTTCAGCAAGGTCGACTTGATACTGCGTATCACAGCATCGGCACTGACAAACTCGGTGTAAACCATCGCCGCACCATAGCGCTTGCACATCTTGCGAAAGCCTATGTCGGTGACATCTTCCATCGGAGCGAGGAACAAAGGGTGCTCACCAAACTGTATATTCCCTATTTTCATGGCGGCAAAGGTACGGAGATTTTCTGAAAAAGACAAGTGGGACAAACCTTCCCCTACCCTTCTGAAGGAGTAGCGAGAGCGGTTTGTCCCACCTTTATTATATATATGCAGCTGAGATTAGGCTTCCGTCTGATAGCTTCAGCCCCTCCTTAGCATGCTATATTGCCATTACTTGAGCACGCCCAGTTCCTTGCCCACCTTGATAAAGGCGTCGATAGCCTTGTCAAGCTGTTCACGGGTGTGAGCTGCAGAGAGCTGTACGCGGATACGAGCCTCGCCCTTTGGTACCACTGGATAGTAGAAACCTGTGACATAGATACCCTCTTCTAGCAGACGATTGGCATACTTCTGTGACAGAGGAGCATCGTAGAGCATCACTGCGCAGATAGCGCTCTGTGTAGGTTTGATATCAAATCCGGCTGCCATCATCTTATCACGGAAGTAGTTGACATTCTCCACCAAGCGATCGTGAAGCGTGTTATCGCTCTTTAGGATGCGGAAAGTCTCGAGCGAAGCACCGATGATGCCAGGGGCAAGCGAGTTAGAGAACAGGTAAGGACGGCTGCTTTGGCGCAGCATATCGATAATCTCCTTACGACCTGTGGTGAATCCTCCCAATGCGCCACCAAAGGCTTTACCCAGCGTTCCGGTATATACATCCACACGACCATAGGTCTTGGTGAGCTCACTCACGCCATGACCGGTAGCGCCAACCACACCTGCAGAGTGGCTTTCGTCCACCATCACGAGGGCGTCATACTTCTCTGCGAGGTCGCAGATCTTGTCTATCGGAGCCACATTGCCATCCATAGAGAACACGCCGTCGGTGCAGATGATGCGGAAGCGTTGTGCTTGTGCTTCCTGCAAGCAACGTTCTAGCTCAGCCATATCAGCGTTAGCATAGCGATAACGCTTCGCTTTGCACAGGCGCACACCATCAATGATAGAAGCATGGTTGAGCGCATCTGAGATGATAGCGTCCTCTTCAGTGAGGAAACTGCCAAATAAGCCACCATTGGCATCGAAGCATGCTGCATAGAGAATCGTGTCTTCGGTCTGGAAATAATCAGAGATAGCTGCCTCAAGCTGCTTGTGCGAGTCTTGCGTACCGCAGATAAAGCGTACCGAAGCCATACCGTAGCCACGACGATCCATCATGTCCTTAGCAGCTTGGATAAGGCGTGGATCATTGGCCAAGCCTAGATAGTTGTTCGCACAGAAGTTGAGCACTTCCTTTCCCTTTACATCTATAGCTGCGCCTTGAGGACTTTCGATGATGCGTTCTTCCTTATAGAGGCCTGCTTGCTTCAGTTCGGCAAGGGCATTGCTTAGATGTTCTTTGAATTTACCGTACATATTATTAAATTAAAAGTTACAACACGCAAAGTAAACGATTATTTCTGGAATATCAAATCTTAATCATTTAAAAAAGGGAATGGCTTGGGCTATTTAACTAAATTTAATCATTCATCTTTTCCTATTAGCAAAAAAAAGTTTTATTTTGCACTCCGCAAATTTATATCTAATCAATAACGATAAACATGAAAAATATCCTCGTCATCGGATCCACGGGGCAAATAGGATCTGAGCTTACCAAAGAATTGCGTCAACGTTACGGTAACGACCATGTCGTAGCAGGTTTTATCAAGGGTGCCGAGCCCAAAGGCGAGCTTCTGGAGAGTGGTCCTTGTGCCGAGGCTGACGTCACCAATGGCGAGATGCTCACCTCTGTGGTGAAGCAGTATCACATCGATGCCATCTACAATCTGGCTGCCCTATTGTCTGTAGTGGCTGAGAACAAGCCTCAACTGGCATGGAAGATTGGTATTGATGGCTTGTGGAACATCCTCGAGATAGCCAAGGACAATCATTGTCAGGTGTTCACACCAAGCTCCATCGGTTCGTTTGGCGACAACACCCCTAAGATGATGACACCTCAGGACACCATTCAGCGCCCCCAAACCATCTATGGTGTGAGCAAGGTCACTACCGAGCTGCTCAGCGACTGGTTCTATACCAGATACGGCGTGGATACCCGTTCGGTGCGCTTCCCAGGCTTGATATCCTACGTTACGCCTCCCGGCGGTGGCACCACCGACTATGCCGTAGACATCTACTACGCTGCCGTGAAGGGCGAGAAGTTTGTTTGCCCCATCCCTGAAGGCACGTTGATGGATATGATGTATATGCCCGACGCGCTCCACGCAGCCATTTCGTTGATGGAGGCCGATCCTACGAAGCTCAAGCACCGCAATGGTTTCAATATCGCATCAATGAGTTTTGCACCTGAGACGGTCTATGCTGAGATCAAGAAGCATAAGCCCGACTTTGAGATGGTCTACGATGTAGATCCTCTGAAGAAGTCTATTGCACAGAGCTGGCCCGACAAGCTCGATGACAGCTGTGCTCGCGAGGAGTGGGGCTGGTGTCCTCAGTATGACCTTGCCAGCATGACCGTGGATATGCTTCAGAAGCTAGAGCAGAAGCTCAAGTAAGAGATGATGACCCATTAGGGCGTCGCTATCAGAGAGCTAGCGTCGCCGTGAAGATAACGTTCAGTAGCTTTATGCCAACGACAGGATACGTCTGACATAAAGCTACTGAACGTTTTTAGTACCCGCAGGAGGGGTTTGAGATGGAAGAATAAATTGTTTTTCGCTCGTTTTTAAGTATCCATCCGAAATAAGCCGACTTGTAGCAATCTTTTCTAATCCCGAACTTTGCACCAAAAATTGCAATGTTCAATCTCAACGAAAACAACAGGATGGTTATGTCGCAAACCCCTACGGATATGCGAATCGGCGTTAATGGTATGTGCGGTCAAGTGAGAAGTGTTGGTTTGGATCCGACAAACGGAGATGTCTACATCTTTGTCGGACGTACGCGTAAAGTGATGAAACTCCTGCACTGGGAGCGTG
>CAVHUZ010000053.1:0-16484 GCA_963639545.1 Bacteroidaceae bacterium | reverse complement strand
CGCACACACGTGCTCGCAATCCTTGGCATCATTGCCCTTGTTCTCATCACTTCCGAGACCAATGACGATACAAGTCTGCTTGCCTTAGTCACATTCAAGGCAATTGGCTTCGCTCTTGTGTATGCAATATATCGCCTCTTCACATATTGGGCAGCCAAAGGTAAAATCGATGAGCTTACCCGCCTCGCCAAAGAAGAAGATTAACATTACTACAACGCTCAACCATAATAAAGCAAGCCAGCGGAAAGTGCATCCCACTTGTGAAGGCTATAAACCGATTGCTCCAGCTGGGAGAGACAGCATACCCAGCACGCCGCCGCAGATACGCGCAAACGGTTAAGCGCAGATAGGTATATATAGGCGAGCATTATAGGCGGTTCGACTCCGCCCTGCGGCACACAGTCAACAAAAATATAACTTTTAAATCAGTATAGCATGAGCCAAATCACACTCACCATCGAGCAACTCAACAAGATGGAAGCACTCGAAATCACCACGTCGCCCATCGTACGCGACAAGTTTATCAACATCTACGACACTCTTTGGGGTGCAGGCACGGGCGAGCAAGCCTATGAACGTGAAAGCATCTACTTTAACAAGCTTCTGCGCGACACACCATCACTGCAGAAAGGTACACGCTTCTCGCTCTTCACGGCATTCATCGACCTCGCCGTATGTGGCCTATCCCTCGAACAAGGCACACGTGCCCTCTGCTACCTCATCGGCCGTAACACCAACACTGGCACACGTGAACACCCTGTATGGGAAGGACGTGTCGTGCTCACCATCTCCGCTTACGGCGAATTGGTGCTGCGCGAACGGGCCGGACAGATACGTCACGCTGACAATCCTGTCCTTGTCTATAGCAATGACGAGTTCTCATTCACCGACATCGACGGACAGAAACGTGTATCGTACACCTGCCACCTACCCCACTCTGGGCAACGCATCATCGCTTGCTACCTACGCATCACACGTGCAGATGGATCTATCGACTATGCCGTCATGACCGAGGAAGATTGGACGCGCCTCGCACAATATAGCGCCAAGCAAGACCGCAAGACAGGACGTGCCAATGCACTCTATGGTGTAGACCAAAACGGTGTTGCCAATATTGATCCTGGCTTCCTCATGGCTAAGTGTGTTAAACATGCATTCAAGACCTATCCGAAGGTGCGCATCGGACGTGGCACCGAGCTACAAAGCAAACAGGTTGAGGAGAAGGAAATCGAAATCAATGATGAGCTATATGGTGTAGAAGGGGTCGACACCACCACAGGAGAGATATCTTCGGCCAGTACCGGACCTTTCGGACCTCCAGCACACGACGTATCAGCAGGCGTAACCGTTGATGCCGGAGACGACGATGGCTTCTAAGATTATCGTACGGAGCGCGTGCTATGGATGCCGCTTCACTAAAAACTGCATTAACGGACTCTTCTGCACGCGCCTCCGCCGATATGTACAATATGCCAACGTGCAGCCTTGCACAATAATTATCAATCCTCAATCGCCACAATTATGACAACCGATATAACCATATTCGAACCAACCAACTTCGGTATCGTCGTCAAAGCCGCTCCACAGGCTTACAACGAAAACCAAATATCACATGAGCGCTGTCTCGCTTACGGTAAGCAATTGCTCGAGCGTGTACAGACTGAAGGGATGAGCGACAACCTCGATCAGGAGATAGCAACCTTCATCGACCGTTCCAAAAAGACAGTGCGCAAGATGAACAACAAACGCTCTGCCGTCACACAGCTCTTCGATAACATTCGCTCCGCCTACACTGCTTTGGAGAACGAAGTTGACCCTACCAAGAAAGGAACCGTTCCAGCACAACTACAAGAACTACGCAACCAATATGCTGCCAAAAAACGTGCAGAGTTTGAGGCACAGCAACGCCAGTATAACCTCGAACTGGCTAAGACCAACGCTAAGAAACGCTACACCGCCGATGTAAAAGACGACCTTATACGTCAATTCAGCGAGCTCATAACTGACACATATAATAGTCTCATCGCATTGGATAAGTCTGTTACCCTCGCCAACTATGACAACGTATTCGAGACCATTAGCAACTACTCTGACAACCTTCCACAAGACTGGTTCGATAGCCTACACGCATCTGTACGCCAGCCTTCCGCCCTCTCTCTCGAAGAGGCTAATAAGATTGCCCAAGATGTCAAGCAAAGCCTACGCCAGCATTTCCACGACAACTACACCGCACAGGTATCCGACTATCGCAGTGACCTCCTCGACCGTCTACCTTCCAAGCGTAAAGAGCTAGAGCGCATCAAGCAAGCTAACGCAGAAGAAGCCGAACGCATCAAACAGCAGATGGCACAACGAGAGCTCATCGAAGCAGAACAACGAGCTAAGGAACGTGCCGAACGTGAAGCAAAGGATAAGGCTGCCGCCGAACTCGCTGCACAGAAGCAAGAAATGGACTCGCTCTTTGGTGAGGCACAACTGCAGGCAACACAAGTAAAGACGTCCGTCAAGAAGCGCATCCACGTTCTCAACTCCGAAGGATTTATGCAGGTCGTAGGCATGTGGTGGGCACAATATGGTTGCTCCCTCTCCGTACCCGAACTTGAAAAGATCTTCAGCAAGCAACTCACCTTCTGTAACAAGCTGGCCAACGACAAGAAAGGCGCCATCTTTATCAATTCTGAACATATCGAATACATTGACGAAATTAAAGCGAAATAACATGTTTGAAAGCGGATATTACCCTATGGGCGCAGAGAATGATCCTCGCGCACCTTGGAACCAAAGCGACCCCGAAGAGGCTACACGTGACATCGACTATTCTTGCGTGATGCACCGAGTACAACCAGTATCCACCACCGAATATACACCAGGTGAATACGAAAAAGACGAAGACGGATTTGTCTTCCGTGAAGAAGACGACTTCTCAGATACCGACTGGCTTACCGAATTCGCTGACCAGTATCGCAACCCTGCACAGCTCATCGCTATACTACGAGAGATTGCTACTGAATTAGCTGCAGGACGTATCCCACAAAAACGCAGAAGCCAGTGGCAACATATCGCTGAAGACTGCCAGAACTGGGAGATTGACGACGAATACGCAGAAGAATATGAACACCAATCCCGATAGTTACTACCAGCGAAGTGAGGTCAGCAACTCTGACCTCACCCAACTGAAAAACCTACTCCATCCACATGAGCAATATGGAGACAAGGAAGCAGCCTTCCGCTTCGGGTCACTCGTCGATGCTATCATTACCGAACCCGCTCGGGTCAACTACTATCAGTTCACCGTTGATGATATCCAGTACACCGAAGACGAGTTTCGTCATGCCAAGGAGATGCAACGCGCACTGCGTGCAGAAGCAAGAAAAGACCCTTTCCTAGCTAAGGTGCTCGAGATAGCAGACACACAACGCTGCATGATCAACCAAGCGCAACCATTCACCTACGGCGGCTTCGCCTTCAACCTCGACACACGTTGCAAATGGGATTGGTATCTCTCTCCTTTCGGCTTTGGCGGAGACCTCAAGACAACGTTCGCCTCTACACAAAGGGAATTCGACGAAGCGCTCGATTTCTTCGACTGGGACCGCTCACGCGCATGGTACATGGATATCGCACATTCTGACCGCGACTTCATCTATGCCATCTCCAAGAAGAACAACCGTATATTCAAGCGATTCATCAACCGAGGTGATGCCGTCTACCAACGGGGACGAGAGAAGTACGAAGAACTGGCCTTCCAATATTGGTGCCTAAGCATCACTAACTAAACAATATACGTCATGAAACAAAAAAAGAACTCACAAAAGCAATTCATACTGAAGCATCTGCAACGCTTCGGCTTCATCGAACCGCTTACTGCACTGCGTGAATATGGATGCTATCGCCTTGGGGCAAGGATTGCCGACCTCCGTGCCGATGGTTACGACATCACAACGGAGAGAGTAAAAGCCAAAAGCAAGATTACAGGACGTTCCGTACAATTCGCAAAATACATTCTGAACACATGATCATGGCCGACACACTGAAACATCATCTACGTATCGAACCCTACCCATACCAGGCAGAAGGTATCCGCTTCGGTCTTAACAAGCGGCGTCTGCTCATTGGTGATGAGCCTGGACTTGGTAAGACTCTGCAGTCCATTGGAATCGTCGACAGCGCTGATGCTTACCCTGTCCTCGTGGTCTGCCCGTCCTCACTCAAAATCAACTGGCAACGTGAGTTCGAGAAGTTCACCGACAAGAAAGCACTCGTCCTCGACAACGCCTCGCGCTCTGCATGGCCTTACTTCCTACAGATGGGTATGTTCCATGCGGCTATCGTCAACTATGAAAGTCTACGTAAGTATTTCGTGTGGGAGGTGCGCTATCCTAATGGCAGCCATGGCGGATTCCGACTCAAAGACGTGGTGTTCAACGACGCTATCAAGGTATTCCGCTCCATCATCATTGACGAAAGCCACCGCGTCAAGGACCCATCCGCACAGCAGACTATCTTCACACGTGGCATTGCCGAGGGTAAGGACTTCCGCATACTCCTCTCAGGCACACCCGTAGTCAACCGTGCAGAGGACCTTGTCTCGCAGTTATCCATCATGGGTAGACTACAAGAGTTTGGCGGTCGCACCAGTTTCCTTGCCCACTATGGCGAGAACGACGACCTCGAAAGCCTGTCCGCCCAGCTCTATGACCGTTGCATGATTAGACGTGAAAAGTCTAAGGTACTCACACAGCTACCGGATAAGACTCGCACAGATCTCATCGTCGATATATCCAACCAAGATGAATATGCACTCGCAGAGGCTGACCTTGCCGAATATCTCAGACAGTACACTGAATGTACAGACCGCGACATACGCCGTAAGATGCGCATGGAAGCCTTGGTAAAGTTTATGACGCTGCGCTCGCTCTCCGCCAAAGGTAAGGTATCACAAGCCATCGACTTCATACGCACCTTCCTTGATAGTGGCAAACCACTCATCCTTTTCTGCTCGCTCCATGAGATTGTTGACAACCTCTGTAAGGTGTTCCCTGAAGCCGTGCACGTCACTGGACGAGATAGCGCAACCAATAAGCAAGCTGCCGTAGATACTTTTCAGCGTGGAGACAGCTCTCTCATTATCTGCTCCATCAAGGCGGCTGGTGTCGGACTCACGCTCACTGCATCGTCCAACGTGGCATTCCTCGAGCTACCCTGGACTTATGCTGATTGTTGTCAGTGCGAAGACCGTGCCCATCGCATCGGACAGAAAGATAACGTCACCTGCTATTATCTCCTCGGCCAACACACCATTGACCCAGTACTCTATCGCATCATCCACCGGAAAAAGTCTATCGCTAACCAGATAATGGCTGCAGACGACGACATCCCGACGGACGAAATATATTTCGACGAACTACAATCGGCCTTCCTCAATGACCTCGCATGAGAGAAATATCTAACCGACAGTTCGAACAGCTCATCGAGAAACTGCCCCGCATACTCCACTTAGCAAGAACATGCGGACATAAACTCACGCTTCGACAGCAAGAAGATATTAGACAACTACAATTACTTCATACCCAACTAACACGAAAAAAGTTAAACCATAAAACAAACAGATTATGAACAGACAAGAAATCGCCAAGCAATTAACATTATCAACCAGTCTCACCACATCACAAGCTATGCAGGCCGTTAATGGTATCATCAATGTTATCACCGATGCACTCGCTTCCGGAGACAGTATCGTCTTACGTGGCTTCGGCACCCTACGCACCGTACAGAGAGCCGAGAAGGTAGCACATGACTTTAGCACCGGCAAAACCATTCAGATACCACCATGCCGACAAGTCAAGTTTATCGTACACAAAACGCTACACTCACGCATCAACGAACATGAACGCTAACAAGTATCATGCACAGAAATCAGGCGGCTACGCCTCACGCAAGGAGCACCGAAGAGCCAACGAGCTAAAGTTGCTCCAGCGTGCAGGTCTTATCTCAGGGCTAAGAGAACAAGTTCGATACGAACTCATACCAGCTCAACGAGGGCCCGACGGCCGTGTCATTGAACGAGCCTGTGCATACATCGCCGACTTCGTCTATACCGACCAGCAGGGCAACACCATCGTCGAGGACACCAAAGGAATGCGAACCGACGTTTACCGCATCAAGCGCAAACTCATGCTCTACGTCCATGGCATCATAATCAAAGAAAGATAAATCATCAATTATGGCTACACAACAAGTTAAATCAGCAAGTTATTTCCCTCACGACAGTAACGCGCGACACGATGAGAAGATCATCCGCTTGCGTATGAGGTGCGGCGCTGCAGGATACGGCGTCTACTTCATGATTCTCGAAAGGCTGCAAGAGGAAAATGATTACATGAGTGTCAAAGATTATAATATGATAGCCTTTGACCTTCGTGTGGATGCAGCCATCGTTAAGTCAGTTGTGGAAGACTTCGGGCTATTCGTCTTTACCGAGGACGGTAAGTACTTCTATTCCGAGAGTTTCAACAGACGGATGAATGCTAAGGACATACAGCGTAAGACACGATCTGAAAGCGCAAAGATTGGTGCACGAGCAAGGTGGAGCAAAACCGAACAAGACAAGTCGGCTAAAGAGCCACAACCAGCACCTCCAAAGAACGAAAACAAGACCGAGGCTAACAACCAAGTATGCCTTAAACGGTTCTTCGGCAAAGCTAATCAAATCAACCTTGAGGTTCTCCTCATCAACTTAGGGCTGCACCCTAACGATATGAACCTCTTGCAACAAGCCGCTAAAGATGTGGTGGCCGAATGGGAGATACAAGAACGAACACATGAGAATTACACCGATTGGTCACAACACATGATCTCAACCTTGCGCATCAAGGTTAAAGACCTCAAAGCCAAAGGTGTCGTAGGACAAACACCACCCACACCAGCCGACTACGACTATGGTGGCGGCTTCGGAAGTAAAGACATTTAACTAACAAAGAAAATGAATTTAATTGAAGATGTGTTTTGCATAGCAATGCCAATATTCCTGTTGGTGATAATGCTATCTGTGATTAATATAGGGGTTTACTCACTCTATAAAAGATTAAAGAATGAAACTGAAAATTAAGAAACTGAACGACAAGGCGGTGATGCCTTACAAGTCACACGAAAATGATTTCGCTTACGACTTGGTTGCAACATCATGCGAAGAGATCGCACCTAACGTATATAAGTATGGCTTCGGTCTTGCATTCGAACTTGAAGAAGCCCCTGGCACCTTACAAGGACTGACCATCCGTCCACGTTCATCCATCTACAAGACGGGGATGATCTTATCCAACTCGCTTGGAACTGTTGACGAAGGCTATCGTGGAGAGGTGTCAGCCGTAATGTATCATGTGATCCCTACCCTACCCATCTATAAGGTTGGTGATAGAGTAGCACAGTTGCATTATGATAGGACGCTACCATTAGAGATAATCGAAGCTACCAATCTTAGCGACACCGAAAGGGGAAAGGACGGCTATGGAAGTACAGGTAATTAAACCGAAGAAAGACCTCCTCGCTACCGTTCACACCTTGGATCAATGCCTACAATCAGCATGGCATACGATGCAACGAGAAAAAGAGAAAGCGTACGACCTAACTATCCCCGATATCTACAACGCACATTCACGTGCGCTCCTCTGGGTAGCCAATAACGTAGTGCTAGCACACCAACGGCGCCAATTCGTCGTCGACGACAACAACCGTAACGTGCTCCGCTTCCTACTCTACTACTTCAATGGATGCCCACTAGCAGAAGAGGTATACCCTGGACGTGGACACAAACTACACAAGCATATCCTACTACAAGGAGCTGTGGGCACAGGCAAGACGCTGCTCATGCAGGTATTCTCCGAGTATCTACGCATCACAAAGAACCCACGATACTTCCATAATTTATCGGTCACGCAGATGGTCAACTACTACACCCTTCACAACAACCTCGATAGATACACCTTCTACGAAGAGGAGAACCGAGGATTCGAGTGTACGCCGGTTAACATCTGTCTCAACGATATTGGTGTGCAGTCTGCTAAGTTCTTCGGCATCGACACCGATACGCTAACCAGTGAGTTCCTACATGCACGCAATGAGATATGGACGTCTTACCATAAGATGGCACACCTCACCACCAACCTCACCAACGAACAGCTCAAACAAAAGTACAAAGACGGATTCGGGCGACTGCTCGACCGATTCAAAACATACAACGTCATACCTCTCAAAGGAGATAGCAGACGTTAATTTAACAAAGAAATAAATATGAAACTTCGTCAAGCAACCAAAATTCTTAAACGTATCCATAAGGCAGCATGCCATCATCAGTACTATGATATACCACTTCCCAAAAGCTGGAGACGCTACATGTCTATGTGGCATAAGGCTAACGCCGTTTACAACCATCATTGCATACCCGTTGGACGCTGCGCCAACAAATGGAGCAACGACTACTCCGCCAAACTTGCCAAAGCATCCAGGGCGCAAAGACAAAAAGAAACTCTAAACTTAACATAATCTTCTCTGCATCCATCTTTATCTTTGCAGAGAGAAGAACATTGCCGTTATGATTAAAGAGATTCAATACGCAGGATATACCACTGAACCATCCGACTATGAATGTGCGGATGGTCAGTTGGCTATGTCCCTCAACCTTATAAGTGAGGACAACCAACTCAAACCGGTGTTCCAACCTAAGACACGATTGCAACTCCCCGACAATTGCAAGGTCATATACATACACAAGACAAGCGCTTTCGAGCATTACATCATCCTCGAAACCACTACCAATAACCTATATTGGGTTGACAATACTGTGACCTCCGTATCTCTGAGCGATACCAATAAGATTGGAACTTACTATACCATCTCGCATCTCGATGCTGTCGGCAATACCTTGCTCGTCTTCACAGCTACGGCCATCAATTACCTATTGTGGAAATCCAAAACCTACAACGCACTGGGTAATCAGCTACCGGAGATTGCCATCTCTTTCGGATTGATGGGACACCCACGATTGTATAGCCTCGTCAAGGAAGACGACAGTTCTACCAAACGTGGCACCTTCTCTATATCGTTCAACGGTATCGGCAAGAACGAATTGTATAACACCTTCAGCGGCGAGAACAAAACCAAGATCACATCGCAGGTCATGGCCAAAGTCAATAAGTTCATTGCCGAACAAACCATTAATAAGGGCAGATTTTGCTTCCCCTTCTTCGTGCGATGGGCATACCGCCTCTTCGATGGTTCGCACGTCATGCACTCGGCGCCCGTACTCATGACGCCATCCACTACGCCCGCACCGATTGTGCTGTGGAAAAGAGCTACCGGTAAAGACCAATACACCGATGCCGAACTCGACATCATGATGGTCGCGGCTGACCTTAACTACAGTCTCACAAGGCACGGAAAGTATTACGAACTCGAAAAATGGCAAGACATCATCACCGCTATTGACATCTATATATCCAAACCGATATACACCTATGACCAAAGCGGCGAATTTACCAGCTTCGCAGACGACGACAACTTCGATAGCAAGTTCATCGGACGTCTATACAATGGAGAGAAAGATAAGGACACACCGGATACCACACTGGCTACAACTGTCACTGAGGACCGTATGTTGGCACCAATGACAAGCACAGACTTCATGACCGAATACATGGAGTATTCCTACAATCATATCTATGCGATGTACTTTGCGAAAGATCGTAGAGTTCCTAACGCCACACTGCACATGCCAGAGTTTTCCGATGATAAACGGGACGAATATATCGAGGACAATGCCAACTTCTATAAGCTTACCAGCATCGATATAAAAGACTTGGAAGCGGAGAAGCGTAAGACCATCGATGTAAAGGACGATTATCTCCAAAGCCTCACCTCACGCGAGGTCATGACTGACGATTATCTGACACACGACCGCCTCATGGCATCCTATTCATATGGGTTCAACTCACGTCTCAACCTTGCCGGTGTAAAACGTGAGTTGTATGGCGGCTTCATCTCCAACGCACTCTTCTCTTACTGCACGCACCTATATGCGTTCAGCGCCAAATCTTCTAACAATGAGGTGACTATCAGCATTCCCATCTACGATCAAGACACAATGCGGATGCGTGTCTATATCCGTGAGAACGGAGAGACCTATTATGTTGAGAACGCACCTACCAGTTTATATGTGCCATACATTCGTATGTTCGTCGACAAACATGATTGGACCTCATACACCTACCTCTCGGATGGCAACTATAAGAAGACCGAATACAGTTTCAGTGCTGGCACCAAGACAGTCACCACCTATGATAGCAGTGGCAACGTGCTCTCTACGGAGACTACCACCAATAGCTATCGTCCTACAGCCTGGGGATCATGGCTCTATTATCCCAACAACAATGCGTTCAAGATTGCTATCTATGACGCATACACGCTTACGTTTGTGACCGACCTCAAAGCGCATGGTTTTCTCAATGGCGCCTATGCGTTCCTCGGCTTTAAGTCCGAACGTAGCAACACGCCTGGCGAATTACCTACAGCTACTCAGGTCAATCCGCCTTCCACGGATGGTGACACAGGGGCTATCGTTGATGTGCCTAATAAGATATATACCTCAGAGGTCAACAACCCGTTCTATTTCCCTCTGCTTGGAATCAACACCGTTGGCAGCGGGCGCATCCTCGGTATGTCTACAGCGGCAAAAGCATTATCACAAGGACAGTTCGGTGAGTTCCCGCTCTATGCCTTCACCACGGATGGCGTATGGTCGCTCGAGGTTTCAGCTACAGGCACCTATAAGGCACGGCAACCTATCACACGTGACGTATGTATCAATGCGGATGGCATCACGCAGTTAGACTCGGCAGTACTCTTCCCCACCGACCGTGGTATCATACTCATTAGTGGCTCGCAGACTACGTGTATCTCTGACAGTATATTCTCTGAAACACCATTCAATGTGCTCGACTTACCTAGTATGGATACGCTCCACGCCAAACTTGGCGATACGCATACCGCTGACGCATGTGTGCCTATACAGCCATTCATCGAGTTCCTAAAAGGGTGTAATATGATCTACGACTATCTGCATCAGCGCATCATCGTCTACAACCCCACACAGATCTCTACCAATGGTAACACCAAACCCAAATACACCTATGCTTATGTCTATTCGCTGAAGTCTAAGCTATGGGGCATGACCTATTCTGACCTTGCTTCTACCATCAACTCCTACCCGGAAGCTATGGCTATGACGCAAGATTATAGACTAGTGTCTTTCGCCCTCACAGATGAGACACAAAGCAAAGGCCTCTTCGTTACCCGCCCTCTCAAACTCGACGCTCCTAACGTACATAAGACCATTAACACCATCATCCAGCGAGGTCACTTCCAACGGGCAGATGTGGCAACCGTACTCTACGCTTCATCTGACCTCTACCATTGGCACCTTGTGTGGTCCTCGAAAGACCACTATCTGCGAGGATTCCGTGGAACGCCTTTCAAGTATTTCCGCATAGTAGGATTGACAACGCTCTCTGATGGAAAGTCCGTATTCGGCTCGTCCATCAACTATGAGCAACGGCTCATTAACCAGTTAAGATAATATTCTCAATAAGTTATAAGTTAGTAATTATACTGTTTTTAGTTATTTTATTTTTTGGCTAAAATAAACGCACCCGTCTGTGAAGATAGGTGCGTTTTCCTTGTCGGGGATTATTCCTGCCCAGTGCTACGGTTGCAGGTGTATCTTACCATGGATGCGAGTTGCGGGTGAACACTCCCTTATGCGTGGTCTTGGCCTCTTCAATTTCGCTTGCAATTGCTTCTGCCTTGGCCGCCCAGTTCGCTGCGGCTTGGGGATTCATGATGCTCAGCCAGTCGGCAAGAACCCTATATACCATATACTCATGTATCAGTCGCGATAGGAGGTGCATCGTCGTTCGCGATACGTCCTCAGGAACGTGTAGCTCCACCACATACTCTTCGGGGGCAAACAGACGGTCGTCTATCTCTTCTTCCAATGCTTCCGTCTTGGTCCAGGGATAAAGCAGTTCTATCACGGCTGCATGGATTACCGCCAAGATACGTGTCACTCTGTCCACGTTACCCGCCTCGCCAATCTCCACAAGCACATGCTGAGCATGCTGTTTTTCCTCACCCAACACGTCACCCTCGATATACGCATAGTTCTTGATGTCGTAAAGCAGTTCACTGCGCAAGAATTTCAGACATACCTTGCGTTTGTTCTCCTCGCTGCTTGTGGGGCAGGTCGTGCCGCAATTACAATAATCAGACATATCGTTTCTCGTTTCGTTTAATCGTAGATAGGACGGTCGGGGCGACTACGCTTGTATAGGGCTTTCTTCGCTCTCTCAAGCGCGGCTTCTGCATCGGCCTTGCATGCATCGGCAACCTCGGGACACGTCTGACGATACCATTCATAGATTGAACGACCAACTATAAACTCATGGATTCCGCCACCAAGCGCATCTGCAGCGGCGCTATTGTAGTTGCTTGGTAACAGGAAGTCTAGAGTTACCAACTCGCCATTCTCCACAGCACTGCTGATAAGGTTGCTCGTCTCCTCCACTTCCTCGTTAAGATACTCGCCTAGCTCTACCTTCGTCTCGGCTATCGCATTACTGATGGCACGAATAAGCTCGTAGCTGTTCTCCAAGTCTTCACTCGCCTGCATGTGCGCAGCTGCCTCGTAGTTCAGTTTACCTGCTGCTTGAAGACTGCGGGCTGTTACATGCGACTTGTTCATAATCGCAAACTTCAACTCCTTCGTTTGGATCTTGACCTTTAGATCTTTTTTACTTTCTGCCATAATGATAATAATTAGTTAAATAAGACTCTCTCTAATCGTATGTTGGGCGCGTTGGCTTCTTCTTGAAAAACGCCTTCTCGCGTACCTCTGCAAGAATATCCTTGCCTACATGGGCAGCCTCGCTTGCCTCCTTCTTGTTCGTGAACACATACCACTTCGCAGCAATGCTCTGCACAAAGTAGGAGAATAAACCCAACTGCATGCTTGGCAACAAAGCTTCGTCAAATGAGGCGGATACGTTCAACTTCAAATGATATATGCCATCATCCATTCCTTCTGATGATAGCATCCTAATAAACGTCTGCGCCACCTCTGCACGGCTCTCGTCCCAAAACCTCTGCAGTTCGCTTTGGTCTTCATCAACGGTGCTGATGCGTTCATAAGCATTGGCATCGTCGTCCATCTTCGCTCCAGTGTAACTCGTGGTCTGCGCCACTTCCTTCAGCACGTCCGGCTGATTCACCGTCAATGTTATCTCCATATTAAAAACCGATTAAGCTATATGTTATTCCTACACCGATATACGGCTCCACTTGTTTACTCTTGGTGCCATAGCCCATGCCGCCAATGATACCGATATGCCATCGGTTAGGCGGCTTGCTTTCACGCTCTGTGATTGTTCTTGTGCGCACATACACAATGATGCTATCAAGACTTGCCTCATATCCGCTCACATACGCACGATATTCGTCGCTTTCGTAACATTTCTGAGTAATGGGGACCTCCACCGCAACGCTGTCGCTATCGTCTGACAGCACAAGCGATGGAGCATCCCCTCTCGTTATCCCACAATCTTCAACCTTAATTGTGTCATGTTTCACCACAGGTAGATAACGTGTCACATACCTCGTCCGCACGCTATCCTTGGCACTCGGGTCTTTATACACGTACGTGTCCACCACTGTCACCGTGTCACGCACAACTACCTCGTTTCCGCTCTTGCCTAAAAATTTTCTCTTACATAATACGCATAATACACCTATCAAGCATAATATGCCTATTAAGCCAACAATCCTCTGCCAGTTCGTCATGTCACACTCTTTATATAGTTTACAATACCTTCCACGTGCAAGTCAACTATGGCCTTGCGCCCCGCGTCGCTCAGCAGATAGTCCACTTCTTCCTTATTGTCTTGAAAAAGGTTCTCGGTCAGTACGGCAGCACAGTTCGTATATTTCAGTATGTAGAAATTAGCGGTCCAATACCTACACTCGGGCACACTACGGTTGCCTTGCAGTCCGCGCTTCTCTGCGGCTTTATATAGGTATTGTGCCAATAGCCGACTGCGCTCGCTTCCCTTGGTATAGACCCAACCACTCCAACCGCTTGCACTCTTCCATCCACCAGTGCCTGCCGCATTGTTATGGATGCTCACCAGTAACACGTTCTTCGCACCCATGCCATCGCACACGGCATTAACGCGCTTGCACCTTGTCGAGAGCGACACATCGGTATCCTCGGTCACGATACGTCTTGCTTGATAGCCTTTCTCACTCAGGGCCTTGCATAGCGCCTCGGCTATTTCTCTGCAATATTTGTATTCTCGCAATCTACCATCAGGGCTCTGCTTACCTGGGGTATTCTCGCCGTGCCCGTTATCTATCAACACTATCATTCCTCACCTCCTTTCTCAGCTTCATCAGTCATGCGCTTACGTGCATTGCTTATCTGTTCGTCACTCACACTTTCCTTTTTCAACTCATCGAGTTTCACGTCAAAGTGGCGTTCGGTCTTGTCTATCATGATGCGTTGTAACATCTTCCACAAGCGTTTGTCGTTTTCATCACGACAACTGCTCTCGTTCTCCAAGATTGACCATGATTGCTCAAAGCATATCACTCCGGTCACAATATAAGACAAGGGCACTTGCATATGAATAAACACCCAGTGTTCCGCTAAGTAAGCCAACACTATCAGCCACAGGCGTGTCGGAATTGTCTTCTTAACCACTTTACCAAACGCAAATGAAGTAAACTTCGCCTTGGCTCTTAATGTCTTATCCGGATATGCTGCGTGCACTCGATTATCAAGTCTGAAAGCGGTATAAGCATCGTATAGTATGAATACTATCGCCACCACTATCAGTGGGAATGTCGGTCTAAACTCTGCTATCAACCATCCAGCCATGCCGCCGACACACATGGCTACGCCCTTCCATATGTTGTATATCATTATCTTTCTTTTTATTGAAAGACAAAGGTAGCGCAAAGTTCCTCGTCCACATTTTATCTTTTGTGAGAGCTGATCGGATACCATCCGCCATTTATGTCCTCGTCTCTTCATTCTTCAATTCTTTAATTAGTCCAGATAGCATACTCTTTAGGTCTGTCATAGAAGTCTCCAGTTTTGCGAATCGCTCTTCCGTGGCTCGCTTCTCCTTGAATGCTGGGTTCCATTCGGATAGGATTGCTTCACATTGCGTTACCATCTTGCGACGCATCTCTGTTTTGGATAGTTCATCCTCGGCTTGGGCCTTCATTGATTCTATATCTTTCAGCATCGGCTCGCGCTCGGTTGCTATAACTAACGTGTCACCCGCATAGGTGATAGCGAGCGAGTCGGGTATCGTATAGGTACGGCTCTGCCCGTCAGCATCTATCGTTACGTCTACTACCATCTGCATAGTTTGCATGAGGTTAGCGGTGCTCGGCTGCGGAAAGCGAGCGCTAGATACGGCAGTCACTTTTCCCGTAGAAATACAAACGTTACCGTCCTTATGTAACATATAGACGGTATATCCAGGTTTAAGATCTTTGAATGTCATAATCGGTATGTTTTAATGGTGCAACAAAAAGGGAACATATCGGGCGTTTTCGCATTGCCTGATATGTTCCCCGGTTCATGTCGAATGATTACGTTGTGGTGGTCGTGGTTTTCAATGCTGCAATCAGTTCGGCATTCTGACGCTGCTGCGAGAGTTCGAGGCGGGCATCATTGTAGCGTTGCTGCAAATCAGACTGCCAATGCTGATTGAGTACATCTACAATGCGCTGTGTGTTCATCTCGCCGCTCCGCAGAATGTCGCACTTGTCCTGTTGGTTCTGCGCCGTGATAGTGGCAAGGTTGCGCAATATCTCCGTGGTGATATTGTTGTGACCCTGCTGCATGGCGAGCGTCTGCGTCTGAATGGTATTGATGATGTCTTTCTGTCCGAGCTGGCTCTCGTAGCCCATCTTCACGATGTTCTGCTGGGTGGTGCAACAACAGTCTTTCAACTGCTGAACGATGTTCAAATCACCAAGGTTTGCGGCATTGATTACCTTCTCTGCCGAATAACCCACCTGTCCGCTCACTTGCTGAATGGCCGACTGAACACTGCATACTGCGCTCTGCAACTGGTTGAAGTCGCAGTTAAGGTTTGCGCCCAATGTCTGCAATGCGGTGTTGTTGCCCTTGATGGCATCCATCAGCAGCGAGGTGTTGTTCCCGTCCTGCATCTGCGTGGAAAGCTGGTTGAGCTTGGCTTGTATCTCCGCATCCTGCACCTGGTTGCCATTCCGGTTGCCAAACCAACCATTGTTACCGAACATCATCAGAAAGACGAGGTAGATAAAGGGATTGTTCATCCACTGGTTCATGCCGCCGCCGTTCATCGCGGCCATCATCTCCACGGGCGAGCACGAGTTGC
>CAVHUZ010000052.1:0-16671 GCA_963639545.1 Bacteroidaceae bacterium | reverse complement strand
TGGTTTCCATTCTTAAGACGAATGTTACTACATCTTATTCCAGCCCCGCTACGATTGTATACCCAAAACGTTTGCGTTGTAGTAGGCGTTCTTGAGAATGTAGTATCAAGACAGACCGTATCGGCTGAGAAAGTCAAAAGATTGCTTGAGGAGGTCGAAAACGTATCATCATCGCTACATGCTGACAACATAAAGACTATTGTGCTTAGCAGCAATAGTGTAAATCCTTTGAATGTGGATTTGTAATATTTTATTCTTTTCATCTTCGTAATACAATATTTATCATTGCAAATAACGAAACTTTTATGGTTTTATTGCTTTATAGCTACACTTAACCTTTAAACTTTACATTCAGTACGAGCAACATAGAGAGCTATGAATCGGATATTTAACGTCATTTTAATAGCCTAAGAGTTTGGCATACAATATTATTTTATTAAATTTGCAACTGAAAATATTAAATTTCAATTTATCAATTCAATCTATTTATTATGAACAAAATTTTACGTTTTTCGTTTCTAATGCTTTTGGCATTTGTTGCGAACGTTAGCTTTGCCCAAAAACAGGTAAAGTTTGTTGCTGGTACTGATTCAGTTGACCACTACACAGCAGCTAAAGAAGGTATTACTATTAAGACTTCTGAAGGTACTATGTCTGCAGCGCAGTATCGCTTTTACGCTAGCTCAACAGCTACCGTATCCTCAACCGTTGGTAATATCACAGAAGTTCTATTCTATTGCACTGCTAATGCAGGTTCCAAGAAACAAGGGCCTGATCAGTTCAGTAACCCTTCAACAGGTTCATATAGCTACGAAAACAAACTTGGCACATGGACAGGAGATGCCAGCTCATTCACATTATCAACAGCACAACAGGTACGTTGTGATTCTATCGTCGTAACTTACACTCCAAATGGAAAAGAACCTGAAGAAACGGTTGCTACACCTACTATTTCAGGCGAGACATCTTTTGCACAAAGCACCACAGTAACCATCAGCGCTGAAGAAGGTACTGAGATTTATTACACCACAGATGGTCAGGATCCTGATGATCGTGCTGAGCTATACACAGCTCCATTCGAGTTGACAGCTACCACCACCGTAAAAGCCATTGCATACAAAGGCTCTTTGCAAAGCGAGATAGCTACCGCTAAATTCACCAAGGTTTCTGTTATCAGCGTAACCGAAGCACTTAAGACTCTTGCTGATGGCACACAGACCTCTGACGAAGTTATGGTTAAGGGTATCATCTCTAACGTAAAAGAAGTTAGCACTTCTTATGGTAACGCTACATACAACATCTCAGTTGATGGCGCTAACACCGATACCTTGGTAGTATATAGAGGTAAATATCTTGATGGCGCTAAATTCACTGACGAAAGCCAAATCCTTGTTGGTGATACTGTAGTAGTTTCAGGTGTTCTTGCAAACTATACCAAGAATGACGTAACCACTCCTGAGCTAACCAATAGCTCTCTCGTAAGCCTTGGTCGTCCTACAGCAGATGCTGTTGAGGTAGACAACTTTGCTGCTTTCATCGGCTTGGCTAAATCTACCGTAGCTAATCTTTCTATGAACAACGCTAAGGTATTGTACACTTGGACTTCAAACAATGGCAACACCTCTGCTTACTTGCGTGACAACACAAAAGCATTGTTGTTCTACAACTCTGGCATTGATTTCCAAGCTAACCAAGATGTAACTGGTACAGTATGCTTGACTCGCAACGAATACAAGGGTATGGTTCAAGCAGGCAAGAACGATGACACCAACGCAGACAAGCTTACCCTTACCGATGGTGACGAAGCTCAGGCTAAGGTGATTACTGTTGATCAGGCAGCTGACAATGTTTCTGACCTTGTTGTTCTTCAGAATGTAACCATTACGGAAGAGACCACAACTAGCTCAAGCGGTACTGAGACCACTAAGTATTACGCTGTTTCTGGTGAAAACAAACTGCAGATCTATGATGGTTTCCACAAGGAATTCGTTATCGAAGCTACAGAGAACGCATCTGTCAAAGGTATCATTGCACAGTATAATACCACATACGAAATCTACCCTGTAGAAGATATCAAGACTACCACCGGTATCAATGAGGTTAAGAACAACATTGTAGCTAAAGATGTTCGTTACAACCTCGCAGGCCAGCGCGTAGCTAACAACTATCATGGTATCGTTATCGTTAACGGCAAGAAATTTGTAAACAAATAACATTATCGGTTAACGATTTCAACTAAACCTTTTGGGGGATAAAGACTTAAAGCATAGGTCTTTATCCCCTATTTTTATGCTGTTAATTTGATAGTTATCGACCGTAACAAGATAGGCAACAGTCCATACCGCACGCAATGACTTTATTTTCAACTAGCGTTTTCCTATTAAGCTTTACAATTCCACTTGACATAAGTTCTTTTTAACCAAAACTTTTGCATTTCAAACCTATTTACGTACCTTTGCAATTCAATAAAACAGAAATCATTTTATGCCAGATATATCAGTACGTGGGCTTGAAATGCCCGAATCGCCGATACGTAAGCTTGCGCCTCTTGCAGTAAAGGCTAAAGAAAGAGGCATCAAAGTTTACCACCTTAACATAGGTCAGCCCGACTTACCCACTCCCCAATGTGGACTAGACGCATTAAAGAATATTGATCTTAAAGTCTTGGCTTATTCGCCTAGTCAAGGATACAAAAGCTATAGAGAAAAGCTATGTGGCTATTATAGTAAATTCAATATCAATGTAACAGCTGACGATATCATCATCACATCAGGTGGTAGTGAGGCGGTATTGTTTTCATTCATGGCATGTCTTAACCCAGGAGACGAGATAATCATCCCCGAGCCTGCATATGCTAACTATATGGCTTTTGCCGTTTCGGCAGGTGCCACCATCCGCACCATTGCAACATCCATTGATGAAGGATTTGCTTTACCCAAAGTGGAAAAGTTTGAAGAACTCATCAACGAACATACTAGAGCCATCCTTATCTGCAACCCCAACAATCCCACAGGATACCTTTATACAAGAAGAGAGATGAATCAAATCAGAGACTTAGTAAAGAAGTATGACTTATACTTATTCTCTGACGAGGTGTATCGTGAATACATATATACCGGTTCACCTTATATCTCGGCGATGCATCTAGATGGGATTGAAGATAATGTCATCCTTATCGACTCTGTATCAAAACGTTACTCAGAATGTGGTGTACGCATAGGCGCATTGATTACCAAAAATAAAAACGTACGACAGGCGGTCATGAAATTCTGCCAAGCACGCCTATCGCCTCCTTTGCTTGGACAAATCGTAGCAGAAGCGTCGCTTGATGCACCCGAAGATTATCATAGAGAGGTGTACGATGAATATGTGGAGCGTCGAAAATGCTTGATTGATGGGCTCAATCGCATACCTGGGGTTTACTCCCCTATCCCAATGGGTGCATTCTATACAGTAGCTAGCCTACCAGTAGATGATAGCGAGAAGTTTTGCAGATGGTGCCTCAACGAGTTCAACTACGAAGGCAAGACCGTTATGATGGCGCCAGCAAGTGGTTTCTACACCACGCCAGGAGCTGGACGCAATCAAGTGCGTATTGCATATGTACTCAAAAAGCACGACCTAGAGGATGCGCTTATCGTTTTAAGAAAGGCTCTTGAACAATACCCAGGACGAACTGACGAAAAATGAAACTATCTCTATTCATCGCTAAAAGAATCTACGGCAACGGATATGAAAAGCGTAAAGTATCTAAGCCCGCCATACTCATATCCACGATTGGTGTAGCCATTGGGCTTGCCGTAATGATTATCTCCGTATGCGTTGTTTTAGGGTTTAAGCATACTATACGTAATAAGGTTATCGGATTTGGCAGTCACATCACGGTTGCTGATGCTATGACCTTATTGTCATCCGAACAGTATCCCATCCAAATGGGCGACTCAATGATGAATGTCTTAAAGCATGTACCAGGAGTGGCTCATGTGCAACGTAATGCATACACTCAGGGTATCTTAAAGACCGATGACGATTTTTTGGGCGTTGCGCTTAAAGGTGTTGGCCCTGAATACGACACAACCTTCATCCATCAAAACCTAGTTGAAGGAAAGATTCCTACTTTTTCAGACAAGAAGAGTCAACAAGAGATTTTAATTTCAAAGACCATAGCAGACAAGTTGCACCTCTGTTGTGGTCAGAAGATTTTTGCTTACTTTATCAATGATCAAGGTGTACGTACACGTAGGTTCAAGATTGCAGGAATCTACGAGACCAACCTTAAGCAGTTTGACTCTCAGATTTGCTTTACCGACTTATACACTTGTAACAAACTAAATGGATGGGAGCCTGACCAATATAGTGGCGCTGAACTGGTCTTGAAAGATTTTGAGCAACTTAATATTGTATCTCAGTGGGTAATCAAGAATATCAACAAGACCGTTGACCATTACGGAGGTACCTATTCTTCAGCGACCATCACAGAGCAAAATCCTCAGATATTTTCATGGCTTGACTTGATGGACATGAATGTATGGGTCATTATGGCACTGATGATTGCTGTAGCTGGTGTAACAATAACCTCTGGACTGCTCATTATCATCTTGGAACGAACTCAGATGATAGGTATATTGAAAGCTTTGGGAGCTAAGAACAAGCAGATTAGGCAAATCTTTCTTTGGTTTGCCACCTTTATTATTGGTAAAGGCTTACTATGGGGAAATGTCATTGGGTTATCATTGGTTGCCATACAATATTACACAGGCATATTCACGCTGGATCCACAAACCTATTATGTAAAAACGGTTCCTGTGGAATTAAACGTACCTCTAATTCTTGCACTAAATATTGCTACAATGTTAATCTGTGTATTAGTACTGATTATACCTAGCTTCTTGGTTTCACGTATTCATCCAGCGAAGAGCATGCACTACGAATAACCTATCTACAGAGATGTCATTCTACTTATAATCTGCTTTCCGCAGAGTACCTATTGTACAACAAGACTATTATTATTGGAGATTATTATAGCTACTATGAAGCCGAAAATTAAATTATTTTTCTTGAAGAATTAATTTAATTTTCGGCTTAAAACAATTTGTTTTTTCTGTTAGAAGAAGATTATCCACCATGTTAGATGAGGCGTAATGTCATGAGGTACGTACCCTATTGGTACCTACATTGGAATCAAATATTAGCAATCTAAAAGCGTTATGCCTCTCCTATTATGTTTCTTGGGGTACATTATATGTTCGTTTCATTGTAGTGTTGAGCCATTTCTCTTGTCTTATCTTTCAAATAGTGAACCGCGATACGAGGTGATAACACCTTCACACCTGGTCCATAGCTCATCATTACAGAATAGAATTCATAATTAAGCACTACAGAAATCTCAAAGATACAACTACCATCCTTATTCCGTGTGATAAGTTTCTGATTTTGAAGAAGCGGCTTTGTTGCGATATATTTGCATTGCTCTGACGATGCCCAAAACCTAACTGTGCGTGGCCTATTCTTTATGTTCTTGCTTACACCTATCACGTCATCAAAGAAATGCAAGCTATCAAAGCTCGGATTATCGCGATAGGGCATATCGCTGGGTTCAACACTAACGATTCGATCCAAAGCCAAATTGAATAGCACCATATCCTTTGTCCTCGAACCAAAGAGGAACCATCGGTTGCGATATTCCTTCAATAGATGAGGATAAAGCAAAAACTCCATGGGCTTATGAGCACTAAAAGCCTGATACATCACCCTAATGGTCTGTTTGTTGGCAATGTAATTGTAGATAGGATTGAGCAACTTCAGCCCTTTTAAGTTAGGAACGGAATCGAAATGAATAATGGGTTTGCGGTTATTATAACTGATGGAGAGCTTGTCTTGCAGCCTTCCCACCACATCTGCCATCTCAGCAAAGTGTTCAAAATCTTCTAGCTGGCGCAACATCTCCACAGCTTCCTTCATCACCTCATAGTCGTTCTCAGAAAGAGGCATATCAAAGATGGAATAGTCTGGGTCTGCATAACGATAGTACTTACCATCATACACCTCGATAGGAGCATTGTAGCCGAGTTTGTCCGAACGCATTATTTGTAAATCAGCTTGCACCGTTCTCAGCGACACACCTTTTGTTATGCCCTCCATATCATAGAGAGCGTCACTGCATGCGTCCACAAGATCATCTATCATCCAGCGACGATACCTATTTCGAAGGCAGTTGTCTATGGTCTTGTACCTAATCAAAGCATTCTTATTGGCTGGCATAAGTTGTAGTTTTTACGGTTTCGAGTACAAATATACGAAAACACTCCGCAACTTGCTTGCAGAGTGTTCAATTTTATGCATTTATCCTTTGATTACTGCAATAGGAACTAGATGGGTCTTAATCTTGACCAAATCCTGTTCTTGTCTTATCACTTCATCAATGTCCTTATAAGCAGAGGCGGCTTCCTGCAAATCTCTCTGACAACGTATAGCATGAACGATACCCATTTCATCCAATCGGCGTTTCTCCTTGTCTAACGAAAGCGTTTTCACTGCTTCGGTTCTACTCATAGTTCTACCAGCGCCATGAGAACAACTCATGAAACTAAGTGGATTACCAAGTCCTTCTACGATATAGGAACTGGTTCCCTGTGATCCTGGTATGATTCCTATTTCACCTTTCCTCGCACTGGTTGCTCCTTTTCGATGAACAATACAATTGTGCTCGAAATGCGTTTCCCATGCCGCATAATTATGGGCAATATTAATCATCGGTTCAAACACGACATCGGGCAAAGCATCAGCAATCACTTCCTCTATGCGTTCCATCATCAGTTTGCGATTGCAAAGAGCAAAGGAGATGCAATATTGCATCTCACGCCAATAGTCGTTAAACTCTTTCGTCCTAAGGGGAAGAAATGGCAAATTGACATCTTGTCTTACACGGGAGAAATATCTCTCGTCAAGCATTGCGGCTAGACGATTATAATAATCACCCACCTGTTTGCCTAGATTGCGCGAACCAGAATGAATCATAATCCAAAGCCATCCTTCATCATCCTTCTGCAGTTCTATGAAATGGTTTCCTCCGCCAAGTGTTCCTACTTGTTTGGTAGCAGATGCATATTGACGCTTGACTATAGTGGTAGCATCTATATCCATGTTCTGTGGCATATACCGCTCGTCTTGTGCATCCTTGTGATGTTCCATTCCAAGGGGTATTCGCTTTCTGATGCCACGCATGATTTTCTTGCGTAATACATCTTGATTGATATTCTTTACTTTGACATTGGTCTTCACTGCACACATACCACATCCGATATCTACACCCACTGCATTAGGGATAACAACTTCTTTTGTAGCCAACACGCAACCTATCGGCATACCTTTACCTCCATGCACGTCAGGCATTAGCGCCAAGTGGTGATAAACAAAGGGCAAATTACAAATATTGGTAATTTGTTTCCATGCCGTTGCGTCACATACATTGGCCCACATCTTTACAGTAACGTGTTCTATTATAAACTCTTTCATTGTATGATTCTATTTTTCTTAAACAATTTATTAGCAGAGCACTTTGCTCACAGCTGCCGCATCCAGTGCCCATGCATAGGTATAGCTTTCATCAGCCAGTTCGGCAGACTCCACTAATTCCAACTGCTGTGCTTCAGCCTTTATCTTGAGAAGTTCACCCAGTTTCAACTTCTTCTGCAGTTTTCCTAGCAAAGCTTCGATGTCACTACCCTTAGCTGAACGCAACGTTTGACCACCGATGGGCATCTCAAGCCAAATGATGTCACGCATGGCGATGTCAAGTACTCCGAACACCAATCCCTTCGACTGATTTTCGTCGGCAATTCTCACCATGTGCTGCACACAACTTGGATCATAGACCACTCCATCTTTCTCAGATAATTCCATCTTATACGCAGAATCCATCCAACCCACCACAAGATTAGGAAGCAAGCTGCCACATGAATAGGCATTGCAGGTAAAGGTGACGTACTTGGCTCCTGCCGCTTCTAGCTCTGGCAAAGACAATTCGATGTATTCAGCCGTACCAACCATTTCGGGTATACATCTGATGTCACCCGAATGCTTAGCACCAGTGCAGGTAAGATTGTAATAGGCACACTCTTCATAGCTATCTTCATAAGACACACGACAACTCAAATCCATATCCAAAGGTTGAGCATGTAGGCCCTTCCCCCATTGTAAGAAGAGTCGCACGACATCACCCTCTACATGGAAGCGAGTACCCATCAAGGCATGGTTCATATCCTGCACCGTACTGGTACGATCACCCACACTCACGGGGATATCAAAGAGCATAGGATCAATGTAAATGGTCTTGTTATCTGTGTATTCCTTTTGGAATCTTCTAGCCATTGAGTCACGATAGAGATGGTTCACCTCATCAATCATCTTTTCCCTTTCCTCTTGGCTATAGAGTTGTAGGAGCTTGTTGTGAGGAATCGTTTTGCGCAGACCTGTAATTGTACTTATTGATCTCACTAACGATGTATCAAAATATCTTTCAGCAGCATTACCTAGAGAGATAAGCAGACGTGCAGGCAATTGATCTGACACTTCATCAAAAGCCTCCAAGGTTCTTTTGCTTCCTAGTCTAAGAATTGTGGCAAATAGACAACGGGCGAAAGCGCCAGGTCTAGCCTTGAGAAGAGACAACAAGCTATCGGCATGATGGTTCTTGATGGCTTTATCCACGTTTCCTTGCCATGTGGTATAGCTTTGATTGTAAAAGATATCCATCATCTCGGCCAGCTTCTTATATTCCTTCCTATGTGCATACTCGGCTAGCCGTAAAGCACGTATAAACCTCACCCACATGCCGCGCTTAGCATTCATGTCTTCAGCCATTTTTGTGGCAGAGAGTGGCAGAGCGTTGAGCCATCCGCTCACTGTCCTACAAATCTTTCGATCATACTTCAAGCGGAGATGGTTCTTCATATTCTCTGCAAACATTTGCCTATCATCGCAGAACACGTTCATATGACTCCCAAGCCGATGCGCGTTAGCTATAAGAACTGAAGGTTGGATAATCTGCACATATCCCGTCTTTTCATACCAAAGATAACGCAATATGTCGGTAGGTGTATGAAAATACTCCATGGCTCTATCAGCCTCCCCATTGGCTATCCAATGCTTAATAACCAACATCTGCGTTTCCTTTATGCTTATCTCTATACCATTTGCTACATGGAATGAGTCTAACAATAAGGTGAGGGAATCTCTCTGCGTAGCATCAAGCGGTGTAACGGAAGTGAGCAACGAAAGGAAAAGTGTTTCCATGTCGGCTGTATCGAAGAGGCGGAGTTCCTTGAGCTTACTTCCTCGACCCGTAAACACGTAGTTGGTCGTCCTGAATGGTTTACCGCAAAAAGGACAACCATTGTATCTCTCCAATGGGAAAGTTCCTTCAGGAATGAGATGTCCACAAGGTAATGTGGTGCCTTGGATCTTTAGACAGCCCTTAAGCTCATTAGCAATCCATGTTACAAAATGATCATCTCTCGTTTCTCCAGTAGGCACGTCCCATCCTTTCACGAGCGGAGCCCAATTGAGATCAACACCCATTACGTCCTTGATTGTAATCACAATATCGGCTAGTGTCCCTTCGGGTACAGCGATAAGCGCATGTAAAAGTTCCTCAGTCAGGCTAAAACCATTCTCCTTTAGTCTTTCTGAAAAAGAATAGACCGACGGAGTGATCTCGGAAGCCATATCAATGTTCTCCTTTTCGATATCGAGATACAGTCCCTTGTACCTCAATGCCACCTTCAGCAAATTGTTCTCACTCATAATCGTCTTTAATATAATAAGGTAATGGAGGGACTGTAACTCTTTGCTGCCACTATCTAATGCTATGAAGTAAGTCCCTCTTGACCTTGTTAACTTCTTGAGCTGCGGACAGGATTCGAACCTGCGACACTATACCTAGTAAGTATGAAGTATGTGTAAGTTGACCTATCGAGAGAAGGTAATCCCCACACAAAAGCAGCATATGCTCTACCAACTGAGCTACCGCAGCCTGAAAAATGAAGTGGTAATCAGGATGCTACATTGGGCGCCCATGCCTAAAGCACGCGTCTACATTACTTACGGAGTAAGCCTCCTTTGACCACTTTCTTGTTTTCAAGTGCAAAGGTACAACACCACTACGCAGTCTTTCTGCGTAGTGGAAATTATTTTTGTATTTGAGTGTTTTTGCGTTCTAACAAGCCAATATAAAAAGGTTAGAACGGCAAACCTATTGCAAAATGAAGCGTTTGAGCATCTTTGAAATGGGAGATGTTATAAAAGCCCGTTTTGCCCGTGTCATAAGGTACATGTAATCCTATACCCCAGTCGATACGAATCATAAAATAATCCAAGTCGTACCGAAGTCCTATACCTGTACCAACAGCCATTTGCTTGAACACGTTTTTCCATTCAAACTTACCACCAGGTATTTCATCATCAAGACGCCAAACATTACCTGCATCTACAAACAAAGCTCCATAAAGTGAACCTAGCAAGTGAGGACGATATTCTAAGTTGGCAACAACTTTCACGTCTCCAGTTTGCTCTACATATGAAAGCAAACGGTTAGCAGATACGTATTTTCCTGGTCCAATCTCGCGTGCGTTAAAGGCACGAATGGTATTAGCACCGCCCACATAGAAATGCTCGGTATAAGGAGCATATGTACTATTACCATAACTATAGACCACACCTGCGCTAGCATGGGCAGCAAACGAGCTCTTGTTAGACAAGTTCCATGTCTTTGTGAAGTTGGTTTCTATTTTTACGAACTGCGCATATGGGTTATGGAACATTTCTTTATTCTTTTCATTCCATTTCTTTCCTGCAAGCATATAACCGAGTGATAGAATATTGGAAGCCTCGCTAATAGTAGTCCACCACTTGATAGGATTTAAAAAGGAGGATGGGCTTTGGTAAGTGTACGAGAACTGCATCTTCGGAACCAGTTGATCCGCTAAGGATGTTCTCAAATAAGGCATCTCACTTACCAAAGAATCAAACTTCTCGGTTCGTGCAGACATATATTCATAAGTCAATATTAACGGAGAGAAAGAATATTGTTTTTGAGCAGACGACTTCCAATCATAAGTCAACTCACCCGAAACCACATGGCGTTTGAAATAATTGGCACGATTAATAACATCAGTGGCAGCCTTAAGCGTAGTTAAAGGAGTTTCATAAAAGATTTTTCTTCTTCTAGGTGTGTTCGGCTTTGTTGAAGTAGGTGAACTTTCAACCTTTTTGCGTTTGTTTTTCTGCAATCGTTGGCGTAATTCCCGAAATGGGTCAAGGATTCGTGGAAATTGAATACTGGCTTCTGCACCATATTCATAACTATTAATACCAGTGCTGGTTCCTCGATCTTTACGCCCGGTTTCCCATTCGTATGCTCCATGAAGGCGCACATTAAGCAATTCCCCTCCATGAAAAGCATTGCGCTTGGTCAAACCCATAATAAGTTCTGGTCCCACCTTTCCACTGGTCTTACCACGTCCATAGGCTTCAATATAAAAATCATAAGGTTTATCGAAGATACAGTCAATCGTCATGTTCAATGTGTCGACTCTATTAGTATCGATCTGTAACATATGATTCTTGACAAGAAGGTTATCCTTGGCTAATTGCGAACTATCTGTTTGAGGAGCAAAACTGAAGTTTACTTGTGAGAAGATTCCCGTTGCATTGATCTTTTGTAGACTGATCTGATGCTTTGTGTAACTATACAAATCACCTTTGCGGAGAGAGAGATTGTTATTGATGACACGTGTACGGATAGATGGGCGACGGCCAGAGAAATGTACATCAAACCTGCGACTATGACGTACGGTATCAAGGTGTTCAAAGAGATTATGTTTCAGATTGATATCAACGTGTCCTATCACCCATGGATAAAGAGACTTGGCATCAATAGAATCAGCTTGTTGTAATCTTACTTGCACCATGCCTGGATGCGACACGGTATCGGCAAGGTAGCTTAAGTCGCTCTTCTGATAATAATAATAGCCGTTCTCCAAAAACAAAGTCTGCAAACGTTGTCGTTCCTCTTCTAGCGAAGCTACATCAAAAGGATCACCATTACGAATAGCAGCATTGGCCGTATCTGCTTCCATTAACTTATAAGCCTGGGGAGTAAAGCCCAAATACTGCAGATTGTCTATGTGCCAAAGTCGCCCCATATCAACCGTGTATTGTAACTTCATCTTTTTGGGATTGCGTTGAGGCAAACGTTCATAAGAGATTTGATTTTCAAAGTATCCACGCTTCTTCAACAGACTTTTACCTACCGAGACATGTAAATCGGGATTAGCATAACTCATTAAGACGGGTTTAGATCCAAATGCCTTGACCATCCACTTGGAGAAAGCGGTACTATCTTGAGAGAAAGCATTCCAAATCCACAATCCGAACTTTAAAGGTGATGTTATACTCGGACTTCCCAATAAAGACGCATTGGGTTTTGTGGCTAACACAATATCCAACTCTTCACGCACTGCATCTGCATAAGTAGAGGTTTCGTAATTATCGTATTGAGTAGCCTTCATACCCGTATATAGTTGTTCACCATCAGGTATGGCACTAGTACTACTACAAGCAGACATTACCACCAATAAAGCGCAAAAGCATAGAGCGCGTATTATGATTTTCTTATTTACCATTGTTGTGATTCATTCGATTCGTACTATCGACAGGGATTGTCGGAAAACTTTCATTATCCGTCGAACGGAAACGGAAGATATCCTTAAAGTGACGCAATTTACGACGCCAAGAGAAACCCACACCAAATTCGCTAAGATTTCCTTCTAACCAATCAAACGCTTCTCGTTCATAGTATAGGTTAAGATACTGCGTCTCATTTTTATTGAGTCGATAATCTAACGAGAAATTATCAAAATAAGCCCCATTGTCTTCATTAAGTGTAGAGCCGGTGGAGACACGACCACCTAAGTTGATACGCAATCGATTATTCAGAATACGTTTAGAGAACTTGAATGTATAATCAGTATGTAAATTGCCCGAAGCGTCGGCTGAGCTTTCCATATTGGCAGTGAGATCAAGACCTATTGAACGTAATGCGCTACCAGTGATCTTATTCACCTCAGTCTGTAAGAATCCAGCTAATGCCGAGTTCATTGCATAGTTTCCAGCATTGTTATCAAGATACATACCTGATACAAGCATTGACACTGCCAACTTCGATCTCTCTTCTGCACTTTTTGTGTTAAGTTCGTTTTGCATTTGAGCATCATCTGGCGCTTCTATGATAAACTCGATTCCCATATCGGGGAATTGCTTTGATAACCTGACACCGCAATCAAAGTCGACCAATCGTCCCTGCGAACTGACATCAGACACTAACGACTTGACGTGTTCAGTTGCGGTAATGCTCAAGATGGGTTTCATCGGATCTCCCGTAAACTGAATATTGCTTCCATCTTGTATCTCAAACGTACGTAATGGTATAACGGGCAATGAATATTTCATCGTTCCATCACTTAATGTATATTTACCTTGAAGCTGCAGCTCGTGAGTGGGGTCGTAGCTCATCTGTAGTTTGCCTCCACCTATCAAGTCTATATAGTTAGAGTGGTCCGCGGTAAGCATACATAATATATGCGCTTGTTCATCAATGGACATATCAAGATTCATCGTGAAGCCTGAGATGGTTGGACGTACCACATTATCGGAGATTGAATCAGAGAAATTGGTAAATCTCACTAGGTTGTCTAATTCAGAATCTTGAGTAAGCTCTGCATCTTTTAGAACATAGGTCATATCAGTAGAGCCAAGCACGTCAAGTTTGCCTCCCATTTGCAAGTTGCTTAATGGACCACGCATTCCTCCCATGAAATTAACGAAAGCCTTACCATATGCTTCTGAACGAGATGTTTCCTTTGAATCAATCAATTCGAAATTATCTGCTCGCATCCTTACATCCATATACATATTATCGAAGTTGCTAAAGTCAAGATATCCCGAAATGTTTAGAGGACTATCATTATGGGCAAACATTTCGAAGTTTTCAAACTTAAGCCGACTATTCTCAATGAGTACAGGATCATCCGCAAAACGCATCTCAACACCATAAGGTACACTGACCAGATAAGATGAATCAAGATAGATTTCACCATTAATATCCAACTTATTGAGAGCTCCCTGCACCGACAGGTTACCTTCTCCCTTACCTTTCAAACCAACAATCTGGTCAGGAACAAAACCATTGATATAATCGAGTGGGAACTGATTCATTTCGAACGTTGCGTCCAAATAGCCATCACCTTCACTCTTATAGGTTCCAGTGAGTTTACCCACTTCTTCATCGTCCTGTGTAATGAGAGCATCCACATAATGAGAGCCGTCACTTTGCGGCATATACACCAACTGCGTTCCCACATTGCCTAAAGGACAATGCTCATAAATCATGTCCTTAACGGAGATATCGCTCGAAACCGTGAATGCATCTTCAGTCTGCACTACATGGTAATCTCCGTTCATAACGCCTGAGATACTTGGGGTGAATGGAAGAACCGAGAAGAGCTTCTCCAACTCAAATTGGTGCATGCTCAAGGTTATGTTTTGCAAAGCAGTTGAGTCTTCATCATCTGTGTATATCTGCACACCAGCTCCATCTGAAGCCAACAGACTCATATTAGCCGATATACGCTTATCCTGGCCTAAATAGATATAGTTTTCCTCATTTACCGTAAATTGCTTGTAACCCAAGACCGTCAGCGGGGAGGTGACACTGCACTTCATACCATTACCTTCCATTCCCAACTGCATAGCGAGGTCAAAACCCGTTTTATCTGCCTTATCCTTGATTAAAGCATGCGAACGAATTCCTTTTTCGTAAAATATTCCAGTAAGATAACCTTTATAAGGATAATTGTTATTGGGACCATTAACCACTGATAATGCGTAATTAAGTCCATCATCATCAGTTTTAAGTTCCAAATCAAATTGGTCTATCTGATACTCCTTGTTATACGCCAAGGAGTCTGCATGTACCATACCATTCAATCCTTCTATCGGAGAAGAGCTAATGTGAGAAGAGATACTACCTACCGAATATCCCATCTGCTTAACCAACTGACAGAAGAAATTGTCTTTTCCCGTTTCCAAATAGAGATTACCCTGTGGCAATAACCCCTTTATACTATCTTGATTAATTTCACGATTGGACAATTGAGTTTGTAAAGCTTTTGCAATATTCTGTCCTGACGAAATCAGCTTGGTATAACTACAATTCCAATCTGTACGCAAGAAGAAATCGCCTCCTTTCACAAACGCATAAGTAGAATCCTTACTACTGAGGATGGACATCTGGATGGGGTCTGGATGATAACTATGAGTAGCATCTTGAACCAATAGATCATTGATATAGCCATTTAATTCTAGTTGATCTTTCATATCCGTATTCAAACTCATATCTGTAGTTAAAGCCAAATGATATGGTTTGTCTACTATACCTAAATGATATAGGTCGATATGGTCTGCCGTTCCATTTACATTTCCTGCGACCTTACTTCCTTTCATCTGTCCATCTATTGTAAACGTTCCAGTAAAGAGGTTGAGATCTTGTCCGTTAATACTTTCATTTAAGCACAAATCACCCACTGTACCTTTTATATTATGGTTGCGGTTAAGATCGGAATGTATATCGAGATCTGCTTTAGCAGAAACAACATATGGCTCTGTTACAACACCAAGCCCTTTCAAGTTGGCTTGAGATAGGAATCCTTTGAGATGCGAAGAAAGTCTATTTCCTACCATGTCAGCTTTCACATCAAATGTACCAGCTATCAACATTTGCGGTGAACGCATAGATAAATCCTTTACCTGCAAACCTTTTAACGCACCTTCTGCATGGTGAACTCGTTGCATATCGGTTTTGAAATAAACATCAACGTAGGTTGATGCCACCCATCGTTCCTTCATTAACCCTAGCGAATGGATATCAATGCGTTTCAGCCAACCTTTCAGATGGCCATTAATAGTATTATTGGTATATTTACCATCAAGTGTAAAGTCGCCACCCACCATCTTATTAGTACTATGCATTCTTGCGGTAAACAATCCATTGTTGTATATTGTCTTACCATGAATCCCATCTAACACATAGTTTTGATACTTAAACTGATTGATGTCTGCTTGAAGCTCTAACTTAGCCTTATTATTAGAGAAATCCAGTCCTCGTCCTTTTATAGCCAAACTCCCACTAAAAGGATTCAACCCCATCTTTGGTAGGAAATGCTGCAATGGCATGCGATAAGCATCTAAGGATAAGGTGTATGCCTGATTAAGATTATTGTATTTTCCATTAAGGTTCAAACGACCATAATCATCAGTCATAGCAAGGGCGAGGGTGTACTGCATCCCAGTAACCTTTACATGACCATTCCAACCGATACCTTTTGGAATGGAAACCATTTTAGAGATTTGCTGCGGCATAAATTGATAGGCAAACGACAAATCATCTGTACGTCCTTTCACTCGAATGTCTGCTTGTAGATTATTCGTATTGAGTATATTAGCAACATATCCATCAAGCGAGAATTCAAATAGACGAGGCATCTTCAATTTGGCGTTTTTCAAATATAACTGACGCAAATTGCCATCAACCACACCTCTAACATATAATGGGGT
>CAVHUZ010000051.1:0-17266 GCA_963639545.1 Bacteroidaceae bacterium | reverse complement strand
AGAGCACCTGACTGTTAATCAGGGGGTCGTTGGTTCAAGCCCATCCTGGAGCGCACATAAAGACAAGCGTTACGAATATTTTCGTGACGCTTTTTTGTTTTTCTTCGCGCCCTTGCGTACACATCCAACACTCTGACTATCACACCATTACATCCGAACCATCAATTTATAGGAATCAAGAACATCTGCCAAAGAGTTCACTCTAAGCCTTGCGCACAAGCCGAAAGGGCCATTTCAACAATCCACCTTGCACTCTCCCCTATCTCCATCAGCCTCAACCAGAACAAAAAATAAATTAATCTTCACAAGAAAATAATTTGTTTTTCTTCCAAAAACAATTTAAAAACGATTACCAAACCATCTCCATCATATCGTCAGAGAGCTATTGCAGATTGCACGATGATACTTTTGCACATAGCAACAACTACATGATTAGAGGTCAGCAGAAAATCACTTAAGATACAGGATATTGTTATTGAAAGATGGAAAAGAATGGAAACACCCTATTCGAGTAAGATTAGTTATTTTTGCAACAAGTATAACAAAGTAAGAAACAATTATTAATATGGAGATTAAAAACGAAGTAATTGACAGACACGATTGCGGAAAGTATTCCTCAACTTCTGATTATGGCGATCGTATGGAGGCACGTCTTTGGTACAACGACGATGGTACTCTTGACGAAAAGAAAACATATTCTCGTGGATACTATGCGAAGCTTCATCCTGAAGAAAGTCAGAAAAAGGAGACAAAATCCGATCAAGCTTCCCTTAAAAAGTCATCCAAGAAGAAAAATCGTTCACATAAGCACACACGTTCTAGCAAAGACGAAGACAGTATTTTAGATCATTGGCTCGTAAAAATTCTTTTTACGGTAATATTGGTTCTACCTATTTGGTGGATTATAAAATGTCCATTCTATTGGATAAGCTATCCTATTAGGAAAATAGTCAAGGCTTCTAATGACAAAGGTAACGTTGTGTTGCCCACATATAGATTTCAGGATGGCGATGATTGTCTTACAATAATTGCGGGAACAGTTACACTTACTCTACCTCTTTGGTGGCTACTCAAGCTTATCGGGAACCTCTTGACATTTTTACCGCGTCTAATCTTAAATCAATTTACAATCAACAACGCGGATCTATTCCCCTATTATTCACTTACAAAATTTTAAATACCGCCTATATTCCCATCTTTCATTTAAGAAAGTGGGAATTTCTTTTTTTGAAAGACCTAAAGAAAAGTCGATCTTTCTTGTAACGATGTTTTGAACCACAAATCTATCTTGTAAACAAGCGACTATTGGCACATTGCCTATCCTTTGCCAAGTTTGACTCAAGCTTGTTTTATCGAGTATATTCGATAAAAACACACCTATTTTATCGAATATACTCGATAAAACAGTCTTCTCACCCATCTTCCACTCTTTACCACGTACACAAAGCGCATCCACAACAAAGCTATTGACCACGCACATTTCCGTCTGATTCTGTTGTGATTTACAAGGAAAGGCAGTACCTTTGCAACAATATGACAAAAGCGTTGCCAATAATCATTCTTTGCCTCGTATGTTTCACATTGGGAACATACGCTGAAAGCACGCAAAACATCAAGGCACAATATGAGAAAGCAGAGCAGCTGCATGCCAATGGGAAGCAAGCCGAGTGTCTTCTGCTGACCAACCATATCATTGAGACCTTGACTGCGATGCGCGACATGCAACGCACCGACTCTGCGACGTTGATGAAGGCCGAATGGCTCTGCGGCAATGCCAATATCTCCTTAGGCAACGGCGCTAAAGGACTGGCACTGTTGGAGCAATCCAGCGGTTTGGCAAAAGCCTTAGGCGATATGAAGTTTCTGGCGCAGGTATACAATAGCATCTTCTATGTGTACTATAACACGCTCGACTTTGCCCAAGCGCAAGACTTGCTCACACAGGCAATAGAGCTCTCAACCAAGACGGGCGACCGCAAAAACCTCACACGGCTTTATAACAACAAGGGACTCACGTTCTACGGGCAGCACCGATATACCGAAGCGCTAGAGCAGATGCAGAAGGCGCTCAAGAACACCCTACCCGAAGAGCGGTATGAGCGTGCGCAGATATATACCAACATCGCCGAAGTGTACTACTCGCAAGGGGCTTACGCACAGACCGAGCGATGGCTTACAAAGGCACTCACCGAGACGCGCCACCTACCCATCAATGCCAAGAACATACAGTCTTATCTCAACATGGCGCTGGTGAAGGCGCAGAACGGAAAGGCTAGCGAGGCTAAGGAGATACAGCGATCTATCTATAAGGTGCTATCATCGTTGCCGCTTCCGTTAAAAGTGAACTCGCTCAGACAGCTAGCCGACATCAACTTCTGCATCGGCGACTCGATAAAAGGGCTGCATGACATGTTACTTTACGACCAGCTGGCCGACTCGCTGCAGAAGGAAGACAACAACTCGCAGATGCGCCAGCTACTCATTGCCTACGACACGGAGCGTCTCTCTCAGCACAACGCCACCCTGAAAGAGAGTCTACACACAAGGACCATCATCGTCTATGGATCGCTGGCTTTTCTTGCGGTGGTAATCATCTTTTCGGTGATGCTCTGGATCAAGTCGAGGGAGGATAAGCGCAAAGGGCGTCTGATCGCTGCGCAGAAGGAACAGTTGCTACGTTACGAACAAGAGGAACATGAGCGCCTACAGAAGAAGATGCGCCTAGAACTGGATCATAAGAGTAGGCAACTCACATCCTACACCATCGACCTTGCCGCCGTGAACGACTTTCATCAGAAGGTGAGCAAGGAGCTAGAGGTGCTCCAGACGGCTATTAACCATAAAGAGACCGCTGAGACCACCGAGGCCCTAAAGCGCATCAAGGGCATGCTGGCCCACTTCAATGACAAACCGGTGAACGACGATTTCCGTATCTACTTTGAAGAGGTGCACCCCGAGTTTCTCAAGAAGCTCTCTCTCGCTTACCCTAAGCTCTCCGATAACGACCTTCGCCTTTGTGCTTACATCTTCCTTGGGATGTCTACAAAGGAGATTGCCGCCCTCACTTACCACGAGGTGAGAAGCATAGAGTCGTCACGCAACAGACTCAGAAAGAAACTTAGCCTAGAGAATGGTGCTGACGTAAAGGCGTTCTTGATGGCTGAGGAAGAGCGTTTTAACAGTGTGCAGTAGTATTGCCGTAGTACTAATTTAGACTAAAAAGACATTTAATCGTAACTTTGTGGCAAACTTTTACAACATTCTGAAGCCCCAACATTCGCTCTTTTAATAAAAACAAACACGCAACGCTTATGAAACAGAAACTTATCTCAGCCATCGTGTTTTGCGTCACGATGTGGTTCCCTTATTTCGGAACACCCACCGTATCGGCAAATGAGGTAGACACCGTCTTTGTTGAAAACTTCGATTCGCAAGATGATTTCAACAAGTGGGAGAGTGTCAATCCCAATGCAGAATTGACCAGAACTTGGATTTACTACGTTAACAAAGGCAACGGACATGCCCGTATCTTGAAAGAGAGTACCATGGCACACGACAACTGGTTACTCTCGCCCGTATTCAACCTTGAAGAAGGCAAGGTCTATGAGCTATCCTGCTATATACTTAGCGGTATGAACAACAAGGTGGAACGTCTGAAGGTGACCCTTGGTGGCGCACGAAGCGTGGATGCACAGACCACAGAGCTGATCAACCTCGTCGACTTTAAGAAAGGTGATGAGACCCACTATGACCACCGATTCACCGTTGACGCCACAGGCGAGTATGCCATCGGTTTGTATGCTTATAGCATCGCCGACCAAGGACGTATCGAGGTGGACAGCATCTATATCAAAGAGCTTTCTTCTGGTAGCGTGCCCGACTCGGTATCTGGTCTCACAGCAGTGGCTGCACCAGCTGGAGCGCTGAATGCCACCATCTCATTCACCACACCCGCAACCACTTCAAAGGGCGAGACGCTTTCTTCGCTCTCTAGCGTAACGATAGCTAGAAACGGTGAGGAGATCAAGACGCTTACAGACGTAGCACCTGGTACATATATGGAATATACCGATGAGAAAGCGCTGCAAGGATATAACACCTACGAGGTGAAGGCTGCCAATGGGGACGGCGAGGGCGAAGCTAAGGCCGTAAAGGTCTATGTAGGACTGGACGTTCCTCAGAATGTCAAGGCGCTCACGGCAAGCAGAAACAAGGACTTGTCAATCGCTCTCAGCTGGAACAAGCCCGAAGCTTCTGTACATGGCGGCTTCTATGACGAGGCTTCGCTGCAATATGCCGTTGTGCTCGATGGTGACACCATTGGCACTACTGCCGAGACACAGTACACCTTCACTCCTTCTGACGATGCCCTCCGCAACTATACCTTCAGCGTGGTACCCGTTGCCACCCTCGGTTGCGGCACAGACACGCTCTCTAACAATGTGATCACCGGCACGCCTATCACTGCCCCTTATACCGAGGGCTTTGCGCAGGGCAAGGTTGTTGCATGCGGATGGGTTACTGACAATGCCGTATCCGTAAAGTCGTGGGACGTTACCACTACTGACGACACCGGCATCGACACACCTGACGCTGACGGCTACATGCTCATGGCGGACACTTATTATGCTTTTGACGGCGATCGTTCTAGAACCATGTCACCTATATTCGATCTCAAGGACATGCAGAACCCTGTGTTCTCGTTCTCCTTGTATCAGAGAAGAGCTGATGACGCTGACCTTTACGGCACCTCACGCGACTCTGTGATGTTACAGGTTTCGGTAGATGGCGGCGAATGGCAGAACGTGAACAACGGCAAGTTTAGTCCCTATACCGATGGTGCATCGGGTTGGACAACCTGCCAAGTACCTCTTCAGAAGTATGCTGGACACAATGTACAGTATGCGCTTGACTTGAAGCTTGATAGCGACGACGGCTCACACCATTATGTCTTTGTGGACAACATCGCGATAGCAGAGGCTGGATTCAGTCAGAATGTTGGCATCAGATCCTTTACCGCTGATAAGAAGAGGGTAAGCATCGGTGAGCAGACCTGCTTCAGCGTAGAGGTATATAATAATGGTGGCGTAAGCGCAACAGGCTATGACGTAGTGCTATATCGCGACGGCAAGGAACAGGAGCGCATCAGCGACTGCACCACCGAGCCTACTGAGAACACTACATATACCTTCGACGTGACTGCTACACTTGCTGACGCACGCGGCGAAGGAGCTACATGGAGCGCTGGTGTAGAATATGTAGGTGACGAGGTGGCTGCCGACGACACCTTGGGTGGCATCACATGGTCGGTGCGTCAGAACGAGGTGGACATCCCGCTCAATCTCCAAGCCGCACAATCGGGTGAAGCTATAGAGCTGTCATGGAACGCCTGCACATCTAAGGAAGCTGTAGAGACCGAGTCTGCTGAGCCTATCACTGACGATTTTGAGAGCTATGATCCTTTCATCATCGACAACATCGGCGAGTGGACGGTAGTGGATCGCGACGGCGGAGCAACGCTTAATAGTCCGGTGATCCCTGTCAACTATGCTCACAAAGGCGAACCTATGGCTTGGCAGATATTCAATACCACTGAGGCTGGCGTGGTGACTGAGGACCATTTTGACAATGTGTTCCTATCTCATTCGGGCGTACAGTATATCATGTGTACATCTAATGACGACTACAACAAGAGCAACGACGACTGGTTGATCTCTCCACGTCTTGACGGCAAGGCGCAGACCATTTCGTTCTATGCTCGCACACCCAACTCAGCATCGGGAGCCGACTGGCTCAAGGTCTACTACTCTACCACTGACAAGAACCCCGACAGCTTTGTAGAGGTTGAGCCTGGTAGCCATATCGCCGTTTGGGATTGGTGGAACGGTGATGCCTACGCTTACACGCTGCCTGCTGGCGCTCGTTACTTCGCCATCCGTTGTGTGAGATGCTACCTCTACTGCATGGTGGACGATATCACTTACAGTCCTTACAATGGCGAAGAACCTTCGCAGACGCTCATCGGATATAACATCTATCGCAATGGCGAAAAGCTCAACGCTGAGCCCGTAGCTGAGGTGACGTTTACCGATAGCAATGTAGAAAAGGAGCAGAGCGTGACCTATAACGTCACTGCTGTGTACGAAGAAGGCGAGTCAGACTTCTCTAATGATGCCACAGCCATCGTAACACGTATCTCTGACGCTGCATCTACGGCACAATCTACCGTTTCCGCAGCCTACACTGTCGGCGGTATCCGCTCAAACAGCAATAGCAAAGGACTACGCATCGAGCGAATGAGCGACGGAACAACAAGAAAGATTGTCGTGAGATAACACTGCTATAGCAATCAAACATAAAGTGCAGTCAATGCGGACCATCGTCTGACATTGACTGCACTTTATGTTTGTATAGCTTTGGGGAATGTGCTACCTTTGCATCCTAAAGACATCTAATGACACATTTTAATATGAAAAGAACGTTCCCCATATATCTTATGTTGATGCTATTGGCCGCGCCCATCATGCTTCTGACAGCATGTTCTTCGGACGATGATGACAACCAGCACAAGGAGTATCCGGTCACGATGAATTACAAACCGGGCGACATCGTCCCCGAATCGGCATTGAACAGATTTGGCGAGGATGCCTTCTTTAGCGTGTCTACCATCCCCGACTCTATATTCACCTTTATGCAAGGGCGATCATTCAAGGCCGACTGCACCGTGCCGCGCGACTCGTTACGCTATCTCACCTGTCTACATATGGACAAGAACGGGATAACGATAAAGGGCGAGATGGTGCTCAATAAGTCGGTGGCAGACACCGTGTTGCAGATTTTCCGCAAGCTATACGACGCGAGATACCCTATCGAACGGATGCGCCTGATCGACTACTGGGAGGCTGATGACGAGATGGCGATGCGTGACAACAACTCTTCTTCGTTCAACTTCCGTTTCATCTCTCACACGCAGACCGTGTCCAAGCACGGAATGGGGCTAGCCATTGACATTAATACCCTTTACAATCCGTATCACAAGTTTCTGGCTGATGGCACGGAGATCATCGAGCCTGCTACCGGTGCACCCTACCTTGACCGCACAAAGGATTTCGACTATAAGATAGAAGCGGACGACTTGTGTTGTCGTTTATTCAAAGAAGCCGGCTTTAAATGGGGTGGCGACTGTTGGGAAGATCGTAAGGACTACCAGCACTTTGAGAAATGAGCAAAGATTGTTAATTTAACAGATGCAAAGTTAAACTTCTTTACATTACAGAAGTGTTTTCTAGAAAGAATTTGTAACTTTGCACTCTCTTGTTGGTATTCACGGATGATCCACTAACAACATATACATTAACAAAGCTAAAAAGTAGGTTTTAGCTAAAGCATAAAAAGAAAAAGGATGAAAAACTATTCATTAACAGGCCTTGGCATATCATTCCGCGCCAAGGCAAAGAATGCCCTTGGTGCACTGGCAGGGACAACCTTCTGTGTTCTGACAGCAATGGCGCTGATATTCAGCGCAGTGACAGCTTCCGCCACCCCACCCAAATGGACTTCAGCGGTAGCGACAACATCGGATGACAATTTGACATCATCCACTACTACTGTTTACGATTTCGCAAACGGCATCGGAAAAACAGATGTTACCTCGCCGGATAATGGTATCACGGTGACGGAAAACACATCGGTAAAATTCGCAAGCAACTACGGAAACGGACGAAACTACATAAAAATAGCGCCTGTCTCCGGCACTTTCAAAACTAATGACAAAATCACCATCCAAGGCAAGAGCAACATGGGCAATGCACAACTCTGCCTATATGCCAAGAGCGGCGAAACTACCACTCTGATGTATACCACATCGGCGCTCGGCACATCTGAAACAACACTCTCCTATACCATCACCTCCGACTGCGACAGCATACGCATTGGACGCGCCAAGGGCAGCAGCGTCACACTGACGGGCATCACCGTAACACGCACCTCTTCTAGCGACAAGACGCAGCTGACAGCTTCATTCGGAGAGACATCGGGAACTTACCTCACTACGGCAAAATCTGCCAATCTCCCTACGCTCACAGTGAAGGCTGATGGGCAAACTCTTGAGTCATCTGCATACAACGTGACATACGCTTCTGATGATGAGAACGTGTTTACCATCAAGGATTCTGAGATTCACTTTGTTAAAGCCGGCACCGCAACCCTCACGGCTACCGTGACCCCTACGGACGAAAATGCAAGCAACTACGAGGGATGCACTGCCACATACCAGGTGACGGTGAAAGAGCCGTCGGTTCTCACTATCACCGTGGCTAACGTGACAATGAACAGCGTGGACGCTGAGGTAAAGCAGCCCACAATAAAGGTGTATGGCGATGACGACAAACTGCTCACCCTTGGTACCGACTACACGCTCTCTTACTCCGTGAAGGCTGGTAGCGAAACGGCTATCGTCAGCGTGACCGACGGTATATTCTCAGTTACCGGTTCCCCATATGCTTGGACGCTGGGCTCTGACGAGATAACGGTGACGGCTACACCGACCGATAACAACACTTACAAAGCCGGAGCAGCCACTTTCACTTATACCGTGTTTAAAGGAAAGATCAAGCCGATGTTCTTGAGCACGTACACAGGTGTGACGCTTCCGATAAAGAAGTATGACAAAAAAACGAATAACAACACTAAACCGCTACTTATTCCTATCATCTACGACGGAGAGGATATTAGCCAAAGCTTTAAGTACACCTTCTCTATTACCGACAACAGCGGTAACGATGCATCAAAGAAAATATCCCTAAAAACAGTTAAGGATTTAGTTAACAAAGTAATCATCACCGCCAAGACCGAAGGTACGTATACTTTGAAAATCAGCGCTACTCCGAGCGAGGATTATACCGACGTTTACGATAGTCCATCAGACTTATCATTCACCATCAAGGTTAGCAACGACTACATCCGCCCCAACGTTTCCGTATATCCCACATCCACATCGATGACCGTAGGACAGAAGGTGGCAGGAGCGGAACTTACCGTTACTACCACAACTGATGGGACTACCGAACCACTCGACGATGACAAGTACACCGTCACATGGCTTTCGTTCACCCCCGCCATCGTGAAGGTGAACAGCGAGGACGGATCACTCGAAGGCCTTAGTGAGGGTACTGGTTATGTTTATGTTGTCGTGAAAGGTACTGAAGGTAACAGCATCGAGACGATGATGGCAGAGCTGAAGGTTTACGTAGACGACCCAGCGATGTACCGCGCTAAAGACAAAGATAGTGAAGGCAATTCCGTAGTTTACGGCAATCAGGCTCTGATGCAGAACCAGAACAAAGATATCTCCGTGATGCTTGGCGGATGGCAGTTCCCCAAGGATGTTACGACAAGCGGAACAACAACCGAAGGACTGCAAGCATCATACAAATGGACTGACAATGCTGCAAATGCGAAGTGGTCTTTTGGCAATTTTGATAAGGTCGTAATGTCAGACGATAGCAAGAACGCCCGTCAAGAGAACGGTTCCAACGCTATGCCGCAGTCAACAAAGATCTACAACGCAACATTCGGAGATCAGGGAGATATCCGTGACGCAATGTTCAACGTGCCGTGCTCGGGTTCGTTCCTTGTGTTCAACCCTGCCACAAATGGTACGGTGACGGTACACGTCTTCCAGAATGGTGTATTCGATAAAAAGGGAACTGATTATCAGTACCGTCCTCAGCGCCGCGTGTTCATTATGGACGAAGCAGGAAACTTTGTCAGTTCATCTGCCACAATCGAGAACGCCAACAGTAAGCAGGCCAATTTCAATTACACCCTGAGCGACTATACATGGGACTTGGCCAACTCTAGCTCGGTAGACATAGCCACCGTAAGAAGCCATTTCAAGGGCATGACTGAAGATTTTGACATGACATCGGATGCCTTCCAGAACAACGTCTATGAGAGCAACCTCTCAGCAGACATCGTCCCTAACTCATTCGCTCGTGACGACGTGAAGGGCTCACACGGATGGTGTGTGCTTTCTGACGCACCCGTGACATACACCTTCAAGGTGAAGGCCGGTAAGTCATATTACCTCTACAACTATGGTTCGAAGATAGGTTTCTACGGCTATTCCTTCGAGGCAGACGATGTGGAAGTGGACGAGATCGAATACAAGTCGGACGGCACAACCACCAACACCGTCATCGCTACAGCCGAGGGGCACGTGGCAAAGGTTACAGTGCCACGTTCATTCAAGAAGGGCGTGTGGAACACCTGCGTGTTGCCTTTCAGCCTCAACAAAGAGCAGGTGGATGCCATCTTTGGCACTACTTACGGATATAACACCAATGGTGAAAACCGCAGCGCAAACGAGGACGGCACACAGATTTTGTATTTCGACCGCGTAGAGAACGGCAAGGTGTATTTCGTGCGCCACGCCTACAACACCATCGTTGCCGGCAAACCATTCCTCATCAAGACTGCCAAGGACGTGGAGAGCATCAACACCGCTTCGGTGGAGGACTATCCCTATGTGACTATCGAGAACACCGAACCTAAAGCATGGTGCGTTGGAACAGACTACTCATGGGTGTCTAGCTACAACAGCATGACGGTGAAGGCTGGCGACGGCTTCATTAGCGGCAAGGACGGTTTGTTCAAGAACTACACCGGCGAGGACGGCACTCTCAATGCGTTCCGCGGCTATCTGAAGAAGAACGAGTCGAGCGTTCCCAAGACACTCAGCGTGAATGTGAGCAGCAATGTAGAAGACGACGGCAATACGACATTCATCGACAACCTGCAGATGGACAGCGACGGCAATATCTTCGCTCCCGTAAGCAATGGTAAGGTGTACACCATCGACGGAAAGCTAGTGGCAGGTGATAGCAAGAACCTCAACGCCCTTCCCTCAGGAGTGTATATCGTGAATGGAAAGAAATATGTGAAATAATCGGGGTTAACCCAACAAGTAAAGGAAACAAAGAAAAGTGAAAAAGAAAAGTTATATTGCGCCATCCATGATTGTATCTAGCTACGAGGCTGCCGACAGTTTGTTGGTGGTGACATCAACCGCTTACAAAGACAATACTGGTGGCGATGGAGGCTCTGACGTTAGCGGAGGCGGCAACGGAGGCAAAGACGAACTTAACGATAGCAAAATCAACAGTTTCAACAATTGGAACGAAGAATAGATTGCTAAGAAATCATCCATCGAGTAGGAGGTAAACACCAATCATAGGTATTTACCTCCTATTTTCATATTTACCGATCTCTCACACTACCATACGTGCCGTTCGGCATACGACGGTTCCTATTTGGGGTGCCATTCGAGATACAAAGGAATAGCCAAGGTGTTTTACATCTTTCACGTATGGCACGACGATTCTTTCTCCTTGATCACCTTTAGGTATTGTTTACGGCTCTTTCGGATTTTAGAGTAAAAAACTTATCGCCCTCCTACACTATACATGGATGGACAACCGTTCCTTTCGGTTGCCCATTTTTCGTTGCTTTATTATCTTGTGAAGCAAATCTTAGATACCGAAAAAAGAAAAAAATAACCATTTTTAGATACCGAAAACAACAAAACAGGTGTGATTGCTCGCAATATGCATGGGACAAAAGAGCATAAAAAAACGTTTCTCTTCTGCCGCTTCTTATAGCTTTGATGCAATAAGAGGGCAAAAGAGAAACGGTTTGATTTATAATGAAGCACCGCCCGAAAGTTGCATCCGTTTGTTTAAAGATACAACTAGCAAAGGGCGCTAGGGCAATTAACGCTTCTTCTTAGCTACAACAGGGCGACTTCCAGCCTTCTTTGCAGTAGCGGCAGGAGTGGCTTTGGTGGTCTGCTGAGTAGTTGCGGGTTTAGCAGCATCCTTCTTTTCTGTGTCAGAAGCTTTCTTTTCCACGATACCTTTCAGTTCCATGGTGAAGATCAATGTAGAGTAAGGAGCAATGTCGCTACCTGCGCCACGATCGCCATAAGCTAGGTCATAAGGGATGTAAAGTTCCCACTTTGATCCTACAGGCATACGCTGCAAAGCCTCAGTCCATCCTTTGATCAGACGATTGACCTGGAACACGTCAGTGGCGGTATTGTGTTTCTTTGTCGAATCGAACACTTTACCATCGATGGTACGGCCTTCATATACCACTTCCACTTGGTCGTCAGCAGTAGGGATAGCACCTTTACCTGCGACAAGAACCTTATACTGCAAACCGCTAGGAAGTGTTACCACATCAGCTTGCTTCTTATTCTCAGCCAGGAACTTTGCGCCCTCAGCCTTGGCGTTCTCCTCACGCTCAGCCTTAGCTTGTGCCATGCTTTCGGTAAACTTGGTTTTGGCAGCAGCGAGGTTGTAAACGGTGGTATCATTGTTGAGCGCCGCCATGAAGCCTTGAATCACTAGCTCTTCATTAAGCGCATCTTTGGTGCCCTCAAAGCCCTGCTTCATACGGGGTAGCATCTGCCTGTTGAGCATTGAAGCAATCTGAAGACCAGCCTCGTAAGCTTGGAATTGCTTATCATTGCGTTGCTTCATCGCGTCACTAACACCTCGGAGCACTTCTGGCATTTGGCTCTTCTCTACACCAAACTGCTTTTCGAGATACGACTGCAGTCCATCGGTAACAGCAACACCGGCTGCGTAGCTTACCGAGTCGGCTTGTGTCTTAAGCGTCTGCGCGTCTGCCTGATTGGCTGACAAGCTTGCTACAAGGGCAAGCATACAAAATAAAGACTTTTTCATTATTCTGAATATTTAATACAAAGGGATACGACTGGTGTCGCATCCCCCTTGATATTGTATTGTGTTTTGAGATTACTTAGCTGGTTGTACTGGTGTAGGTGCACCCTGACCTGCTTCTACACTGAGGAGCTCAATGGTGAAGATGAGGTTAGAGAATGGCTTGATAGGACCAGTCTGACGCTCGCCATAACCTGCGCTATAAGGGATATACACTTCCCACTTAGAACCTACTGGCATATGGGTAAGAGCCTCTGTGAAACCAGGAATCACACCGCTAACAGGCATCTGAGCGGCTTGCTTACCAAAGGTGCTTTCGATCACCTTTCCATCTGTTCCCTTCAACTCATAGTTGAGCTTCACGTTCTGACCATTAGTAGGGATAGCACCAGTTCCTTCCTTAAGAACCTTGTACTGAACGCCCTGTCCGAGCTTCTTCACGCCAGCTTTCTTAGCATTGTCTGCCATCCACTTTTCAGCGGCTTTCTTAGCAGGGCCATACATCTTCTCGGCACTCTTGCTCTTGAGTTGCTGACTCTTGGTCTGCACATACTCCTGTGCTTGATCCACAGTCATCTTCATATTCTTCTTCGTAGCACCTGCAACAAATCCGGCTACGAGGTTCTTCAGCGAGAGGGTCTGTGTGCTATCACCAGAGAAGAGTTCTTGGCTAGCAGCCTTGTTCATCATTGCAAGCTGGTTGCCGATGATGATACCTGCATTGTAAGCAGCCTTCTTCTTGTCCGTTGCGCTCTTTATACCAGCATAGATACCCTTGATCACCTCATCCTGATAGGTAGAGTCGATTTGCATCTGTTGCATAGCCTGATCCATCATTGGAGCGCTTTGCAAACCAGCAGCATAGCTCAGAGAGTCGACATCGTCCTTAATTTCTGCCTTGCCGTTACCATTGTTGCAAGCAGTAAATGTAGCCACTGCTAATGCTGTGGCAGCTAGAATAGCTAATTTTTTCATTTTTATATACTATAAATTGTTGTTTTCGGAAGATTAAAGCACGTCGATGAGTTCCACGTCGAATACCAACGCAGAGAACGGAGGTATCGAAGCACCTGCTCCACGCTCACCATAAGCAAGATCGTAAGGGATGAAGAAACGATACTTAGCACCTTCTTGCATCAACTGCAAGCCTTCGGTCCAACCCTTAATCACCTGATTGAGTGGGAACACGGCTGCCTCACCGCGGTCATAGCTGCTATCAAACTTAGTGCCATCGATAAGCGTACCTAGGTAGTGACAACGTACCTGATCAGTAGCCTTTGGCTTCTTACCATTGCCTTCGCGCAACACCTCATACTGCAAACCGCTAGGAAGAGTAACTACCTCTGCACGTTCAGCATTCTTAGCCAAGTAGTCGGCACCGGCTTGCTTAGCCATCTTGCCAGCCTCAGCAGCTGCCTGACGTTGTTTCTCCTCTTGTTTGCGGAAGAATTCTTCTACCAAAGCGTGTGCTTCAGCCTCTTCTACCTGCAGACCTGCGCCTGAAACGGCATCCTTAATAGCCTGTGCAAAGTCATCAATAACAAGGTCGGATGCACCCATTTGGGCCAATTGGCGGCCAATACCGATGCCTAACGCATAGCTTAATTTGTCCATTTGTGTCTATTCTTTACAATTAATAATGTGCAAAGGTACTATTTTTCCATAATAGTATGACATACATTCAACAAAAATTGCCTAATTTTGCAGTTGTTAAAACTACCGATTGAATACTAATAAGTTTAGGCTATGAAGAATTTAGTGTTTCTTACTGGCGCCGGAATGTCTGTGGAAAGTGGTTTCAAAACATTCCGTGGAAATGATGGACTATGGGAAAACTATCCTGTAGAGAAGGTGGCTACACACGAAGCATGGGAAGACGATCCTGAATTGGTTACCAACTTCTACAACCGTCTGCGCAAGAAGCTCTTCGAAGCGAAGCCTAACGAGGGTCACCAGCTCATCCAACAGCTAGAACGCTACTATCATGTCACCGTGATTACGCAGAACGTAGACAACCTCCACGAGGCTGCAGGATCTTCTGAAGTGATTCATCTGCATGGTGAACTGGCCAAAGTTTGTTCAAGTCGTGACCCTTATGATGCGCAATACATTCAACAACTCAGCCCCGACCATTGCGAGGTAACACCCGGAACGATGGCTGGTGATGGCAGCTTGCTGCGTCCTTTTATCGTCTTCTTCGGTGAAAGTGTACCCATGATTGAGCCCGCCGCCATCGCAGCAAGCGACGCTGACATCTTCGTCATCGTAGGTACATCGCTTAACGTGTACCCCGCAGCAGGATTGGTACAATATGCCAAACCTTCCACACCTATCTATCTGATTGACCCCAACGAGGTGATGACTAGCTCTCGCCGCCAAGTCACCCATATCCAAAAGGGAGCATCAGAAGGCATGAGAGAACTATTCACCCTGCTTACAGACCTATAACTCTACCATTTATCTCCCTATGAAGCGACTCTTCACGCTGTGGCTCTGTGCCCTACTCACCCTTGCGGCGTCAGCACAGAAGAACATCTATAAGTTTAGCGTCACTGATGGCACCGGCAAGAGCGTCAAACTCAAACGCTATAAGAACAAGGTGCTCCTCATCATTAACACCGCTACGCATTGCGGATTTACGCCACAATATGCCGAACTGGAATCTATCTATAAGAAATACAAGCAACAAGGATTTGAGATTCTTGACTTTCCATGCAATCAGTTTGGCTGGCAGGCGCCTGGAAGCTATGCCGCCATCCATCAGTGGTGTACCGAGACCTATGGCATCACGTTCGATCAATTTCAGAAGATCAACGTCATTGGCAGTAAAGCTCATCCCCTCTATACCTATATGGTGGCACAAAAGCCCTTCAAGGGGTTCAATCTTAACAGTGCCACAGGACGTTATCTAGACGAGACTTTCCGTGAAGTGGATGCCGACTATGCCAAAAAGCCTGATGTAAAATGGAACTTCACCATGTTCCTTATCGATCACGAAGGACACGTGATTGACCGCTTTGAGCCTTCTACAAGTATGCAAGAGGTAGAATCGGGCATTGAAGCAGCCCTCAAACTCAAAGCGCAAGACAAGGATTAATATTCAGAACAAGACAAAATATCATATGAAGAAGATTGCAATTACAGGATTATTCACCGCAACACTACTCTTGAGCAGTTGTTATTCCACAATGCTCATCAAGCAGACTGAAACTCCTACCACCACAACCACCACACAGACACAAACCGTAGAGCAAGTGACACCCAACACGGAGGTGCTCAGCGTCAAAGAGCTCATTGACCTCTTTGCTCAGCAAGACAACGCAAGTGCTATTGCAAAGAAATACGGGTATAAGACCAAAGCGGGCTACGAGGTGTTCCGTGTAGCCAAATATGACCAGATGCTCTACAAGAATTGTCGCTTAGCTAAGATTATTACCGATGGCAAATACGAAGATTACCCACGTGCACAGCGAGCCGGCGTGTCAAGCTATGTGGGTATGACGAGCAACGAGATCATCATGGGAGTGTTCAACGACACCGCCTATCAGAACCTCGTATCGCAGGTGAAGATGAATGGTTTCACTCTCGACATGGAAGGAAACGAAGACATCTACACCAACAACACCTATTATATATCATGCAACAAGAACAACCGCACCATACGCATCATGCGTATAGGATAGCGGTCTGACAGGAAAGATTCCGCTATCGATCCTGTTTCTGATAGAAATATTTCCAAAGTGGCGCCACCATCATAGCTTGAAGGAAGGCGCCACTTTGTAGTTTGGCAAACACATCCGCTTCATCGCAGAGCATCACATCGAGATCCTCGGTAGCGTCAAGCTGTTGTGAGGTGGTATGAGACACACCTCTTGCCACAAAGCAATGACACATATTGTTCATCACACCTGGGTTAGGGGCTATGGTGAGCAGCTCAGTCCAACTTCCTCCCGTGTAACCTGTCTCCTCTGCTAGCTCACGCCGGGCAGCTTCAAGCGGTGTCTCACCCTCCTCCACCACACCTGCAGGAATCTCGAGCGAGACCACACCTAAGGCTTGACGCCACTGACGTTCTAGGATAATCTGACCCTCGTCAGTAATAGCAATGATATTAATCCAGTCGGGATACTCCAATACATAATATTCGGGTTGCACCCTTCCATCAGGATATTCTATCTCATCACGACGCGCAGTAAGCCACGGACGTCTGATAAGATACTCCGTAGAACGTGTAACACATCGCAGTTGGTCATCTGTTTTCATATTGTTCTGTTATAAAAAGGTTATTCTTTCTGTCTTTCATTTTGATGATAGTAATCAGTCATCATACAACCGCCACCTTATAATATATACAATAAAAAGAGGTTTAGGCAAACAATTCGCCAAGCACATCCAAGCTCCGCATCTCGTTCATCTGTGGCAGATGTAGCCGATAGTAGTATACGATTATGTCCAAAGCGCGGCGCCGCTGAACGCGAGTAAGTTTGAGCACATGCATCGTTTCGAAGGATAAGCGCGTG
>CAVHUZ010000050.1:0-17291 GCA_963639545.1 Bacteroidaceae bacterium | reverse complement strand
CTTATATTGTTATGGTGGTTCTTCAGCTCCATCCCTTCCCTTAGGAGTAATGCAATTCCAATCTAGAGATAGCCTGAACGCCACTTTACACCACCTTACTATTAAAGGCTGAAGAATCAGCTTATGCTTTTTCCTCAGCCTTTATTTGTTAGTAAAAAGGTCGCATCGACGATGTGATGAAAAGTCCGAGTATCAAAGATATGAGAACTCCTTTTCTTTTGTAATCCACCGGTGCTGTGACTTACCCGCAGGGATGCGGTTTATGTGGCCCGCCATTGAATAAGTGAGTTGTCTCGGTTATTTCAATTTATTTGATGACTATCCCGATCGAATCGATACGACCTATAAGCTGTCCTTTCGTATGCAAAGTTACTATTTTCTATTTTATCTTCCAAACAATTCCATCACATTTCACCCACTATATCATCGGGTCGATATGGATCGACTGAACGAAAGATTCTAGAAATCAATGGGCTACATCCGATAGAATTTCGCTTAGCGTCGGATGAATGTGCACCATATCTCCCAGTTGCTCGATGGTTGTATCACGATTCATCAGAGCTGCCACCTCTTGTACGAGGTCAGCCGCATGTGCGCCATAAGCGTGACATCCCAAGATGCGCTGGTCATCATCCCCGACGAAGAGCTTCAGCATTCCTTCGGTCTCATCGATGGCGAGCGCCTTGCCGTTGGCACGATAATAACCTTTCTTGCAGGTATATGCCACCTTCTGTTCCTTCAGCGTTGCTTCGGTGGGACCTACGCTTGCGGCCTCGGGATAAGTGAATATAGCACTTGGCATCACGTCCAATCGGATGTTATCTTCCTTGCCCAAGATATGATTAACAGCCTTCATGCCTTGGAAAGAAGCGGCATGAGCCAACATCATCTGCCCATTGACATCACCGATGGCGTAGATGTGGGGCACATTGGTTGCCATAAATTGGTCCACAGTGATACCCTTTGGCGTGTAAGCAACACCTGCCGCTTCAAGCTGAAGTCCTTCGATGCGTGGTCGGCGACCCGTTGCCACCAATACCGCATCGGCTTCCACCTCCAGGGTTTCACCTTTCCTACTGAAACATACCGTAGCTTGGGCTACACCATCCTTCTCCGTTGGGGTGATGGATGTCACACCACTCTGCATATAGAAGGTCACGCCGCGTTTCTCTAAGCACTTGCGCAGACGCTTTGCGATGTCGGCATCTACGGGTGGCAGACATTCTTTGAGAAACTCGATAACCGTCACTTCACTACCAAACGAGCTGAATGCCGAGGCAAACTCCATTCCGATGACACCTGCACCGATGATACATAGCTTTGTAGGAATGGTCTGCGTGTTGAGCAGTTCGGTAGATGTCATCACACAAGAACCCTCATACACCATCTCTGGACCCATGAAAGGCAACAAGCGCGCTTCTGATCCGGTGGCTATCAAGATATCTTTGGCTGTATATTGCTCACCACCGACCTGTACCGTCTGTGCATCCACGAAAGAAGCCTCACCACGTACAAGGGTGATATTGGGTTGAGAGAGGAGCGTTTCGATACCGCTACGCAGACTCTCTACCACCTGTTGTTTGCGTTGATAGATACGATTGAAGTCGACCAATCCGCCACCTACACATGACAACAACGGATTGCGGAGCAAGTCTGCATCATGTGCAAGACACTTGGTAGGTATACACCCCGCATTGAGACAGGTACCCCCGAGATGCTCTTTCTCTATGATGGTGACCTGCAAACCGTGCTTGGCCGCATAAGAAGCGGTATGGTATCCACCAGGACCGCTACCTATAATGATCAGATCAGATGTTATCATTTTGCAACTGTTTATAAGTTAGAATCGGGTGTTTAGCTGCAAGCACATCATCCACTCTGCCGATAGGCGTGTTATGCGGTGCTTCCTTAACCAGCTCAGGGGTCTCACGTGCTTCCAGAGCTATCTTGTGCATCACCTCAACAAATCCATCGATGGTTTCCTTGCTTTCGTTCTCGGTAGGTTCGATCATCAATGCTTCATGGAACAAGAGTGGGAAGTAGATTGTTGGAGCATGATAACCATAGTCGAGCAGGCGCTTTGCCACATCCATCGTGGTGACACCGGTCGACTTATCCTTCAATCCATTGAACACAAACTCATGTTTGCACAGCGTATCGATAGGCAACTCATAGTCGTCTTTCAGACATTCCTTGATATAATTGGCATTGAGGGTGGCAAGCGGACCCACCTCTTTGATATGCTCTTTGCCCAAAGTAAGGATATAGACATAGGCACGCAGCACGATGAGGAAGTTGCCAAGATAAGCGCCTACGTGGTTGGCTTGCACATCATAGCTATCCGAACCTTGTACAGGATTGTCCACCTTGAGTCCTTCTTCCGTCTTGATGACGTGTGGTTTGGGCAAGAAAGCCTCCAAACCCTTACGCACACCCACTGGGCCATCGCCCGGACCGCCACCGCCATGAGGTGTTGAGAAGGTCTTATGCAGATTGAGGTGAATCACGTCAAATCCCATATCACCGGGACGCGCAGCACCAAGGATAGGATTAAAGTTGGCTCCATCATAATAGAGCAAGGCTCCACATTCGTGCACAAGCTTAGCTATCTCGGGTATTTCCTTTTCGAAGAGACCCAGCGTATTAGGGTTCGTCATCATGATAGCAGCCACATCGTCACCCAATAGAGGCTTGAGGTCAGCCACGTCCACCAGTCCTTCAGCCGTACTCTTTACCTCTACGATTTCCAAACCGCACACGGCAGCCGAAGCTGGATTGGTTCCATGAGCCGAATCGGGAACAATAACCTTGACGCGCTTACTATCTCCACGTGACTGATGATAGCTGCGAATGATCATCAAGCCAGTCAACTCACCATGAGCGCCCGCACATGGATTGAGCGTAAAGTCGGCCATGCCTGCTAGCGAAGCTAGAGCACGCTGCATCTGATAGACCACCTCCAAGGCACCTTCCACGGTATGAGCCGGTTGTTGGGGATGGATATTGGTAAAGCTAGGTAGCGCAGCAATCTCCTCATTGATGATAGGATTGTATTTCATGGTGCATGAACCTAAGGGATAAAATCCGTTCATCACACCAAAGTTGTTCTCGCTATGGTTGGTATAATGGCGCACCACGGTCATCTCGTCACACTCAGGCAGCGCTGCATCCACGGCACGGCGCTGTGTCTGTGGCAAGTCATAATGCCCAAACTGGTTCTTGGGTAGAGAATATCCTTTGCGTCCGGGGTGAGATAACTCAAATATCAAATTGCCATATAACTTGTTATTCATAATCGTATCAGTCTTTAATAAGGTTAAGTATTTCGCACAACTGATCCACTTCCTCCTTTGTGCGTTTCTCGGTCATCGCAATAAGCAGCTTGTCATCGTCCACTTTGACACCTGGCAAGAAGCCTTTCTCTACACACTGGTCGTAGAAGGCATCACGATGATCCACCTTTAAGAGTACCTCGTTGAAGAAAGGTTGGTCATATACCAGACTTGCTTTCTGCGTCGCTAGCATCTGCTGGCAGAGATAATGCGCACCGTCATAACTCATCTGCGCTGCTTCTTTGATGCCTTCCTTACCCATCACTGATAGATAGATGGTGGCAAAGAGCGCCATAAGGCTCTCGTTGGAGCAGATATTGGATGTAGCTTTCTCACGGCGGATATGTTGTTCACGTGCCTGAAGGGTCAGAACGAAGGCGCGCTGGCCATTCGAATCCTGCGTCTTACCTACGATACGTCCAGGGAGCTTACGCATCAGCTTCGATGTGGAGCACATATATCCGGCATAAGGACCACCAAAGGCAACGGGCAATCCTAATGACTGGATATCACCGACGGCCACGTCAGCGCCCCACTCTCCTGGTGTCTTGAGCAGTGCAAGGTCAGCCACGATGCTATTCATAACGAAGAGCGCCTTCTTCTCATGACATAAGTCAGCATAACCGGTATAGTCTTCTACGATGCCATAGTAGTTGGGCTGTTGTACGATTACTCCTGCCACTGCGTGCTGATCCAGCTTCAGTTTGAGGTCATCCACACTGGTCACACCGTTTTGTGCTTCGATCTCCACTAGCTTCACCCCATGGAAGTGAGCATAAGTCTTCAGCACTGCTATCGTCTTAGGGTCAAGCGTAGCGCTATAAGCCACAGTATCAGCCTTTCGCGCTGCATGATAAGCCATCATCATCGCTTCTGCGGTGGCGGTGGTGCCGTCGTACATAGAGGCATTGGAGATATCCATACCTGTCAGTTCGGCCATCATTGACTGATATTCGAAGATATAATGGAGTGTTCCCTGTGAGATCTCTGCTTGATAAGGGGTGTAGGATGTCAAGAACTCGCTACGTTGTAGGAGATTTGGCACTACGGATGGGGTGTAATGATCATACACGCCCGCACCTGCAAAACAGGTGAGCTGCTGGTTCTTACGACCGAGACGATCAAAGAAGGCACGTATCTCGGGTTCACTCATAGCCTCGGGCAGATCATACTCGCCATTGAAACGGATGGCTTGAGGCACATCGGCATAAAGGTCATCAAGGCTCTGTACGCCTATCTTGGTGAGCATCTGCTGCACCTCTTCTTCTGTTTGTGGAAAATATTTGAAGGTCATAGTTGTCTTTATAGTATTTGTTTCAAGGTAGATTCTCATCTCCGCTTGGATGCGTGGGGTGTCATATTATCTTGATAAGAATGCTGCAGAACGTGACGCAACCCAAAGGACGAAAGGGTGTTAAGGGATTGTCAATACTGACTGAATATACCTCGAAGGTAATGTTACGTTTTGTCTGCCCTAAAAGACATATAGAAGCTAAAGGATGTAGGGGATGTGACTGACGTTCCCAACAGTGTTCTTTAACTTCTATACGCCATTATCAGACAATGGTTGGGTATGGGGTTAAGCTTACGGATTAGTGCTGTTCAGCGCAGAAAGCCTCATAAGCCTTGGCATCCATAAGATTCTCCAACTCGGCTTTATCGCTCAAGGTAACCTTGATAATCCAGTTGCCAAAGGCGTCTTTGTTAAGCAGTTCAGGAGCATCTTCTAGCTCTTCATTGACTTCAACCACTGTTCCTGATACCGGACTGTTCAGGTCGCTAGCTGCCTTAACGCTCTCTACAGCGCCAAACTCCTCACCTGCGCTTACCTCGTCGTCAACCTCTGGCAGATCAACATACACCACGTTGCCCAACGCATGTTGTGCGTAATCGGTGATTCCTACATAAGCGGTGTCGCCTTCTACCTTTACATACTCATGACTCTCGCTATAATAGAGTCCTTCTAATACATTTGCCATATTTTGATACGTTTTTGTTTGTTATAGTTTTATTTCTTGTAATGCTTGTCATAGAACTTCTTCTTGACAATAGTGCCAGGGAAAGTCTTCTTGCGAATCTGCACTTCCACCTTGTCGCCGAGCTTCAAGCTGCCATCTACTAGTGCCACAGCACAACTCTTGTCTACCGAGATGAGACGATAACCTGTGGTGACATAGCCCACTTCCTTGCCATCCTTAAGCACGGTGTAGCCGTGACGAGGCACTGCATGTCCATCGAGCTCGATACCTCTGAGGCGCTGCGCAGGACCTTCAGCCTTCTGCTTAGCAAGAGCTTCTTTACCGATAAACTCGGGCTTATCCAGCTTTACAAACAAGCTAAGACCTGCCATGACGGGCGTAATCTTATCGGTCAACTCGTCACCATATAGAGGCAGACCCACTTCAAAGCGCAAGGTGTCGCGACATCCCAGTCCGCAAGGTGTCACGCCTGCTGCCAAAAGCTTGTCCCAACAGTCACAGATATATTCGGGTGTGCCATAAAGCTCAAAGCCGTCTTCGCCCGTGTAACCTGTACGAGAGATGATAATGGTCTCATCAAACTTCTCTAAAGTCTTTACTTCATAAAACTTTAAGTCGCTGCAAGGTACGCCAAGGGCGCTCTCTACCACTGCTTCAGCCTCTGGACCTTGGATAGCCAACTGTGCAAAATAGTCGCTCTTATAACAGATAATAACGTCGAAATCTTTGGCTTGTTCGCCAATCCACTCATTATCCTTATCTATATTAGCTGCATTGATGGTCAGCATGAACAGGTTAGTGTCCAACTTACAGATGCAAGTATCGTCCACCACACCTCCGTCAGGATAGCATAGCATACCATAAAGCACCTTACCTACGGCAAGACCCGTTACATCATTGGTAAATATATGGTTAATAAAACGCTCAGCATCGGGACCCGACACATTGATTTCACCCATGTGACTAACATCAAACACACCGCAATGTTGTCTTACGGCTTGATGTTCTTCGATGATTCCAGAATACTGGATAGGCATATCAAAGCCTGCGAAAGGTTGCATCAATGCACCCAAAGCAACATGCTTATCGTACAAACACGTTTTTTTCATAATCTATCAATTTAGGTTATATAATATTTATAATGTCAAGAATTACTCTCTTGCTCATTAGTAGGCAGGGCAAAGATAAACAAAAGTTTTATCATTAACAATGATTTCCAAAGATTTTTCTGTTTATTTTTTCTAATACGGATTTCTAAGCCATATCCCACAGTACCCTATCCCCACCCTTTTATCTTGTTTTCCCGTCTTACCACTAACGATAATAAGCCCTAAAACCTTTACGCATAGGATAGGGGTACAAGGGCAAAATTGGATTCATCACCATTGCGGTATATTCATACAGAAATACTTAAGTGACGTTATTTCATTCTAAAAGGGGATTTCTTACAATCTGAAACGTGCTATTTTGCCTTCCCAAACGTGCCCTTTTGGAAGGTAAAACGATACCTTTTAGCCCCTAAAAGGGCCCCTTTGGGGGAACGGCGAAGGCTTTAACATTCATTAAAACCAACTATAAGCAAAACCTCCGATAAATCTCCGAATCGCAATCATATACGAACAATCGTGCCACCTTACCCCTATGATAAAACAATTCCGCCTCTCTGCAACTATATGCAAGGAGGCGGAACTGCACAATATAAATATACCTTTAGCTAGATAAAGCTAGGTCCGACTATCGAGACTGAGAACGATAAGACGCTAAACGTGCGGGCACAATCTCAAAGCTACCTACACGATAAAACTTATTGGAGCGCTTGTTATGAGCAGTAACCCAGTAAACGCCATCGGGAAGCACACCGATAAACAATTGCAGCGTACCATCATTATTGCGTATCGGTTGGAGATAGGAGCGTATCCGATTGCCTTCGAGCGACTGAATGGCGTAATAGTTGATATCCACCGGACCGAGTGCGTTCACTGGTTGCGTGATATCCACATACTGATTGTCGTTGGGCAGATAGATATTGGAAGGCAGTGTGGAAGCTGGCTGCGCCACGGGGAGCGACTGCACGTTGCTGATGGGAGCACTCTCGTTGCCATATCGATCCATGGCGGTCACCGCTACGTAGGGCCATCCTTTCAAGATGTTGGGCTGCGCATTGGTATTGAGCGACTGGTAGGCGTAGCGAGGCAAGAGCAGATTCTTAGGGTTGTGGATATCTACAGGCGCTTGATCACTGACGTATATATTATAATAAGGTGCATCACCCTTCCAAGAGATTACGCCATCGGCCACTTTGAGATGGGTGGGCGCACTGATCTGAGCCGCATGCGATTGTTTCATCGCTGGTGTAAGCGCTGGATAAGGACTGAATTGCTTCTCAAAATCGAAGATGCCACGATGGTTTTCCAATAAGAACTTGGACCGGAAGTGAGCATGACCCATACCCCACTGACGACTAACTTCCATCTCACGACTAACATCGGACAAGGTCCATTTGCCTTCCTTGGGGTCTAAGAACCATGTACCTAAGCCACTGGCAATGGCATTGCCATAGCTATGCTCCATCCAGTCGGCCACATAGGGATAATAGCTATCACCACGGAAGTATTGCATAGGATAGAGCTGATCCATCCATCCCATACGCAACCAGTACTGCGCATCCTGATATACGCGGTCACGCGCGTTCCAATTGTGTGTAGAATATCGTGGAAGATCGGCATATTTACCTATTGGCGAACAGCTGATGCGCACCCAAGGTTTGATAGCCTTTACTGCATCATGGATTTCTTTCACCAGATGATTGAGGTACTGGCGGCGCTGATCGGGCGTATCACCATTCTTATAGGTAGGCTTAGGCCAATCTTCGGGATAACGCAGATAGTCAAAGTTGAGTCCGTCGATATCATATTTCTCGACAATCTCGGCACACACCTTCACGATATACGCCACCACCTTCTCATCGCTAGGGTCTAGATAGCCATACGGCCCTAGCTTGCGCATCTTCAGTCCGCGCTGGCGCAACCGCTTACAACCGAGCGAGTTCCAGTCGCCTGCAGGCAGGGCTACGGTCCAGGCATGAAGCTCCATACCGCGCTTGTGACACTCGTCTATCGCAAACTGCAATGGGTCGTACCCCGGATTACCATCTTCACGCCCCGTCAGACTGGGTGTCCAAGGTTCATAAGCGGACGGATAGATAGATGATGCACGCACACGCGTCTGCAGCAACACGGTATTGATATTGGCTTCGGCATAGCGATCAAGTGTTCGGACTAGTTCGGCTTTCTGCTCACTGATAGTGGCAGCCGACTTAGCATAGGCCTTGGGCCAGTCGAGCGACTGCAGCACCGTGAGCCACACAGCACGTATCTCGCGTTTGGGGAGCTGCTCTAGATTGAACGCACGTTCCCTACCATGCACTCCTTGAGCCATGGATGTACACGTACCGACGATTACCAACAAAGATATAAGGATTTGCTTGACGATTGCTTGATGATACATAATTCAAAATTTGGCACAAAGTTACGCATTCTTTTTGGTTATTAAAAATAAAGATTTACCTTTGTAAAGTTATTCAATGATGTTCTGTGGGGAGTGAGAGGCACACCGCCATGATAGCATTGATAGCTAGATGAGTCGGTCATGGAGCTCGTGCGCACCATAGACAGACAAGAGTTTTAACGTTCAATCCTATTTCACAACAATGAAAAAACTATCACTTTTTATAATCGCTATGTTTGTAGCCATCGCTGCACATGCACAGTTTCAAGCAGGTAAGGGCTATGTAGGCGCGTCATTGACAGGTCTAGGCCTAAACTATAACGGCAAGAACGGATTCAATATTGGCGCTGAAGCCAAAGCAGGTATCCTGTTTGAGGACAACTGGATGGTGCTGGCACATGCTTCCGTTAAGCACAATGGCTCTAACCTTCTACCCGATGACGTCGAGGCGGGTGCTGGCATACGCTATTATATCATCCAGAATGGTCTTTACCTTGGTGCTAACGCTAAGTTTATACATGCTGACCACTCATACAATGACGTGATGCCAGGTGTAGAGATTGGCTACGCGTTCTTCATCAATCGTAGCGTAACGATTGAGCCTGCCATCTACTATGACCACTCTTTCAACAACAGCGACTATTCTAACGTAGGTGCTAAGATCGGTATAGGTATATATCTTTTTGACGATTGATGCGTCATTGAGCAAAGAGAATGATCCAACCTTATCCCTCGCACATACTCGAACAGGCAGTGCAAGCATTTACCAGTCTTCCAGGCGTAGGTCGGAAGACTGCTTTGCGATACGTACTCACCTTGCTCAAAGCACCTAGCGAAGAGGCTGAAGCGCTCAGCGAAGCCATACGATCGGTACGGCATGATATCAAATACTGCCGCGTTTGCCACAATATTTCTGACACGGCCGTGTGTCCTATCTGCTCCAACGAGCGGCGCGACAGATCCACAATCTGTGTGGTGGAAAACATTCAGGATGTGATGGCCATCGAAAACACACAGCAGTACAACGGTCTCTACCATGTGTTAGGTGGTGTTATCTCTCCTATGGATGGCGTTGGACCAAGCGATCTTGAGATCGATTCGCTCATCGAACGCGCAAAAGGGGATGACGTTAGGGAGGTTATCTTTGCCTTGGCTAGCACGATGGAGGGCGACACAACCAACTTTTACATCTCAAGACGACTGCAAGGATGCGGTGTCAAGACCAGTGTCATCGCTCGCGGCATCTCCGTGGGCAACGAATTGGAATATACCGATGAGGTGACGCTTGGTAGAAGCCTCATCAATCGCACTCCTTTCGAATCAGAATAACTTTTTTCATCAACATGCGCAGAGTAAGAACTTATCTATCGACACAATTCTTTGTTTATATTCTTCTGACCCTATTGGTAGTAGCTGGCTTCGAGAGCAACCTTCTGACGGCTGGAGGATGGAGTGGCAAGGAATATGTTGTTGCTCAGTTTTATGTAAATATTCTCATGTTAGCGTGGCTCTTGGGAGGCACGCCATTGGCACTATACCTATTCAAGATGTCTATACCCAAAGCCCAACTGAGCCATAGCAAAGAGTCTAGTCACAAGCCATTGATGCGATGGGGCAGCTTACGCATTGCGATTCTCGGTGCTCCGATGGTACTCGACTTCCTATTCTACTACCAGTTTGGACTGAAGGTAGGATTCTTCTATATGTCTTTGGTACATCTCTTGGCCTTGTTCTTCGTCTATCCCTCAGAAGGACGATGTCTCAGCGAAGCCGAACCACTCAGTGAGACCACACCCGATAATGATTCCACAACCATAGAAAAGGAGGAAGCGTGAAACGATTGACCATCGTTATAGTCAACTACAACGTAAAACATTACGTAGAACAATGTCTCTATAGCGTTGAACGAGCCATAGAACACATTGACTGCGACGTGTACGTGGTGGACAATCATTCCAAAGATCAGTCGGTAAGCTATCTCAAACCACGCTTCCCTTGGGTACATTTCATTGCTAGCAACCACAACTTAGGGTTTGCGAGAGCCAATAACATCGCCATTCGCGAAACTCAAAGTGACTACGTACTGCTACTCAACCCTGACACATTGGTTGGCGAGCATGTGCTAGAAGCCTGCCTTCAGTTTATGGACGAGCATAAGCAAGCGGGTGCAATAGGTGTAAGAATGCTTAAGATCGATGGCGATGTAGCCAAAGAGTCGCGTCGCGGACTGCCCACCCCAATGGTTTCGTTCTACAAGATGATGGGCCTATGCGACCGTTTCCCCAAACATCATAAGCTAGGTAAATATTACATGGGATACCTACCATGGGACGAGCCTAATCAGATAGAGGTGATTAGTGGTGCGTTTTGCTTCCTACGTCGCACAGCGCTAGACAAGGTCGGACTACTAGATGAGGATTTCTTTATGTATGGTGAGGATATCGACCTAAGCTATCGGGTGCTAAAAGGGGGATATGAGAACTGGTATCTACCTTGTAACATCCTACACTATAAGGGCGAAAGCACACAGAAGAGTTCGTTCCGCTATGTTCATGTGTTCTACGACGCTATGCTTATCTTCCTGAAGAAGCATTATGGCAACGCAAGTATATTCTTCAATCTGCCTATCAAGATGGCTGTTTATGGCAAGGCGGCACTAGCGCTGATACGCATGCAGTGGGATAGAGCCATACGTTCGCTTGGCTTTGTAGAACAGAGCAAGCGCCTCTTTCCTCAATATGTGTTCATCGGTTCAGCTGAATCATTAGCCCAATGCAAAGAGATTGCCGAGCAAAAAGCACTTTCGGGACAGTTCTTTCAAGGCAATAGTCATGACCTACCCAATGGTCATCTATCGCTTACCGATAAGTTTGATACCTCCTACCCTACCATCGCAGTGTATGATATGAGTGCTTATCGATATGAAGAGGTGCTTAGCATCTTTGCCCAAAAGCCTATGAAGAATGTAGAAATAGGAACGTATCACCCACAAAGCGGCATCATCATCACCCTGCAAGAAGTCTTTTAGCATCATGTCTACCGCTACACCTTATATATATATACGCGCGATAGAGGCCAAGGATATTGATTTGATCTATCGTTTAGAGAACGATTCGGCACTATGGTTGGTCGGAGCAACCAACGTTCCGTACAGCCGTTATGTCATTGAGAGCTACATTGAGCAAAACACCAGTAACATCTTTGCCGATGGTGAGACCCGTTTGATGGTAGAGAATGAGGACAAAGAGGTGGTGGGCATAGTAGACCTTACTAACCTAGACCCTCGCCACTCACGCTGCGAGCTAGGAATTGCCATCGTAGAAGCATATCAACGGCAAGGTTATGCCCAAGCTACGATAAAGTGGATCATCGATTATTGTAGAAACGTACTGAATCTTCATCAGCTCTACGCATACGTTAACAATACCAATCAGGCGTCATGCAATCTGTTCAAAGAGTTGGGTTTCAATGGAGAAACCATCCTTCACGACTGGTTTTGCCAGGCAAACGAGTACCACGATGCTATCTTATTCCAATATTTTTTGCAAAAAAACTAAGATTAAATTTGGTGGTATCGAAAAAAAAGTATACCTTTGCACCGCATTTAACGAAAGAGTGCTGCAAAGCATGGTGCGTTAGTTCAGTTGGTTAGAATGCCTGCCTGTCACGCAGGAGGTCACGAGTTCGAGTCTCGTACGCACCGCCCCTCTTTTCGCTGCATAGCTGAGGTGCGTTAGTTCAGTTGGTTAGAATGCCTGCCTGTCACGCAGGAGGTCACGAGTTCGAATCTCGTACGCACCGCTTAAAGAGCAATTCAAAAATAGTTTGAGTTGCTCTTTTTGTTTTCTCAGACCTCGACACGCAATACTTTCAAGCATCTGCAATGTGTCTCGTTACAGAGCGGCGAGTTGAAAACAAATCCAAAACATTGGGGTGATAAACAAGAAAAGCGAAACGAACAGATCACTTCAAGTATGCTTTGCTGATACTTTCTGCCTGATGTTCGTTTCGCTTTTAGATGATATTGCTTCTTTACAACAACTCCGCTGGATTGCTGATGAGCGTTGTTGCACCATGATCTAGGAGGAATTGGCGATCACGGAAGCCCCATAGCACACTCACGCAAGGGATTCCCACATTGCGAGCCGTATCGATATCCACATCGCTATCACCAATATAGACAGCACCCTCCTTATCTACACCTAACTGGCGGAGTGCCTCAAGAACCGTGTCGGGAGCGGGTTTCTTGCGGATAGTTTCCCTTTCGCCTATCGCAACCTCTATCAAACCAGGAAAGAAGTGGCGCGCCAAATCTTGCGTAGCGGCATAAAACTTATTGCTTACGATAGCCATGTGCTTGCCGCGATGCTTCAACGTGGTGAGCATATCCATGATACCAGGGTAAGGGGAGGTGTTATCGAGGTTGTGCTGCATGTAATGTTGGCGGAACGTAGCAAAGGTTTCATCAAACTTAGGGTTAGCACTCCCATCGGGAATGGCACGTTCCATCAGTTTGCGCACGCCATTTCCAACAAACATACGTACCTCCTCAAGCGTACGTTCGGGCATTCCAGCCCGCCTCAGCGCATAATTGGTGCTATTGGCAAGGTCATCCAAGGTGCTCAACAGCGTCCCATCAAGGTCAAACACATAGGTTTCAAATTCTTTCATCGTTGTTATCATTCATGAATTACTATCTTTTTACCTATTAAGGCGTATTAATATCTAGAAGTCAAAGCACGTCTACTCATAACAAGCATGGACGCAAGTTTGTTGTTAAAGGGCTTAGCTTGCATCAACGTCTCAAGCGAAGTGGCGGCACGCACTGCCCATATTTCTTGCCCATCTTCAACATTTGAGAATAAGGAAGCGTTGGTATGATCTTCATACGACATCTGACTGTCCATAGCTAACCAGTCGCTCAAGGACAACACACAAAGCATAGAAGGCGAGAAGAGATGCCGTCTGACCAGTTCTTCTGCCAACATCGGTGAGAGCCTACGGGAGATATGCCCTTCTTTTTGGAGCTTGGTAAGGGCAAAGCGTTGGGTGCGATAAGGATTAGCCTCCCACCACTGATGTAGCGTTGGGGTGGCGGCAGTGGTAAGAACATCCATCGTTTGGTAGGTGTTTTGTTCCAAATGACCAAACTCACCATCATATCCTCGCTGGCGCAACTGCATACATACCGGCATCAAACGTTGTTTGGTAACAACCTCTGTCATAGCGGGCGAGAGTTCAGCGGTAGGGTTATCCACCACCACTAAGAGATTAGTATCAGCCAAAAGGTTATCAAGGACTTGCGTTCCGCATTGCATCCAATAGGCTTCATAGCGTCGATGGAAGTAGGAATGACTCAAACCGAGATAAGCTTGTTGCTCTTCATTGCTGAGCAAATGGAAGAACAACGTGTGATTACCAGCCAGACGGGGATGCACCCATTGCGGATTGTCTATGTCAGAGACAAACAATCGATTGGCACAAAGCTGTTCAAGACCATTCTTTATCCACTGGCTGTTTTCATCGTTTTTACCCTTAAAGCATGCTTCTATGGCTTGCTGATCACTGACTTCGTCACGCAGCGTATACAATCCGTACGCATGGGCAGTGAGATAATACTGCTTTACATATGCCGAATGGATACCAAAGAGCTGCTGAATGGTTGCGTCATTGATAAAAGGTTGACGATATAGCTTCTTATTAAAGTCGACTAAGCCACACTGAAGTTCATCTTCACGCATGGGCAACGAGGGTCGATACACCCCCATCGTGCTTTGGGTGGCCTCTTGAGGAATCGCCCAGGATGTGAAATAGTTGTCTATATGCTCCAACTGAATGCTGTCAACGAAGGTTGCCCAATGCGCTAATTGATGTCGACGCCATTCGTCAAAGACGGCTTGCGATTGAGGTTCGATAGGCCGAACCAGTAAGGGTAATGACGATTTGACGCCTTGTGGATTGTCGTAAGAAGGTTGTTCGCCAAGCACGAAGCGTCTATCGAAGAACTCAGGATGCTGCCACACCTCCACACTGCATTGGTTATAGCCGTAAGGAAGCGTCATCATCAAGGCTATACGATGGTTACGGGCATACTGACTGACAGCGTTAAACTGTCGATAGAGATGATATTGAACATAATAAACCCATCGCACATCAGATGCAAGGGGCGAGTCAGCAGCCGAGAAGCGGTCAATCAACTGTTGACTATAAGCTATTTCAGAATCCTGTAACGGCTCTTCCCACTTCTCTTGAACACGCAAAGCCTTATACACTGCATACACTCGGAGCCAAGAAGCGTGTTGGTTGTAAAACGACTGAAACTCTTTAGAAGCCAAACAGCCCTCTCCCTCTTCTGCGAAACGTTCTCTGACATACGTTTCCTTGACGCGAGTCACAGCTTCAAAGTCAATCGATGGCGAAGCATTCAGCTCACGACGTTGTCGCAGGAAGGTGTTCATCTTAGCCTCATCGTCTATCCGGCCCAGTGCATCCAAGTCCATTAGGAGAGGATTTAGCGCATAAGCTGACACCACAGCAAAGGGATTTGAGGCCGGCTGACTATTGCTTTGGGATACATCTTGTAAGGTTGTGGTCTGCAAGACAGCCATTCCTACTTGTGAAGACCATTGCAAGAGTTGCATCAAACTGCCGAAGTCGCCCACCCCATAATTCTTTTCCGAACGCAGAGAAAGGACATTTACGCTCACACCAGCACCATGCCACTGGTCATCGGCAAGCCGTGTCACGTCTCCGTGATGCACCAACACCTCACTGTCAACAAGGTTTTGGCAGTCAGCAATACGATTGTCGCCCTGTTCCCAACGCACAAGCGCATGGTCATCGTCCTTTACCACCACGTATTTGTACTCCAATGACTGCGCCACATTGTTCACATTGACCGTCAACATCCATTCGCACGAACCCATCTTGTACATGGGCAGGTAGCGTTGGGGATTCCAATCACCTAAGATAGGATGATTACCAAGCAACGCCAACGACTCTCCCGCTTTGAGCTGAGGTGCTAACACACGAAAGAAAAGCGTTTTGCGGAATAGTGGCATCTGCTTGTCAGCTGACACAAGCACCGATAGTTGTTCCTCATTGATATCCGTACGCCCATGCCAAGTGGCATAAGCTTGGGTTAAGAGGTAGTATTGCAGAGGTTTATCGCGCCATATATCATCAAAGACATACGTCTTATCATCATGGAAAGCATACCGACGGGGATGGAGATTCCATTCGTTACGCACCACCATATGCCCGTCGCCAATCACTTGATAACGATATGTGAATGCTTCATAAGGGCTGCGAGGCGAGTTGCGTTGGGACGTTTCGGCAGACCAAAGGTCACCATCTGAGGTGGTCAACGGCACGTTCACCGTGTGTTGCTTCCCATCTCGACGTCTAAAAACAATCTGCACACTTAGGCTTTGCCCCCATGCAGCTACATAATATATCGCAAATCTGAGTTTCATAGGAGCAAAGTTATAGAATAATTTTCACATGAGCACAACATTAACCACGATATATACGCCTAAACTAAAAGTCAGTTCAGCTATGCGTTCCGGCTGCATTAAGCCGTCAACCGCCAACTCTTGACATCGAAAAAGAGGAGAATCATACTACTACGATTCTCCTCTTTTATTGTATTAATCTATATGATACTGACCACGAAGGTACTTATCACATGACGTTTACTGCTTATGTACGCGCTTAACGGTAGTGGTAGGCTGATTAGCAACGCTACGAGCGTAGCATCCGAAAGGCTTCTGAGCCACCACGCTAGTGCTTACGCCGAGGGCGCCCTTAGCATTGGTGTTCACACGTTCCAAGTCAATGTAGATCACATCGTCAACGTTTGACGTTCCAATCATCCAACCGAAGAAGACGTCATTGGTTGAGTTGTTGTTCTCTAAACCAAGGAGGAAGCCATGATCTTTGCTATCTGCATCCATCACGAAAGTAGTGCCCGAACGCTTATACTTAATGTATATGTCACCAGTCTTCTCATCAACAGCCCATGAGAAGTCGAGTGTCTGAGACTGTGTGGGGTCACTTGGCAGATAATCCACTTCAACACCTTCACCCGTTAGCGAACTGGAAGAAGAGTTGTACTGGAAGAACTTCATATTGGTATAATACTCGTCGGTCACTCGTTGAGACGTTTGGTCATCGGTGTAGGTATACTTCATCGTACCTTCCCACTCACCGCAAAGCGTCTGTGCTTCTTGTAGCAGAGTCTGATCTTGCGAGTTATACTCATTATTATAATTGTTATTCCAATGGTATCCGTTATAATCATCATACCATTGCCACTGATGAGGCTGATCCCAAGGTCCAGGTTCGTCATCGCAACTGGTCATCGCCATAGGCGCAAGAACCAATGCAAGTATTGCTAAAAGTTTGGTTGTTCGTTTCATTATAGTAAATGTTATTAGTTGTTTACAGCGCAAAATTACGTTTTTAAGCATTT
>CAVHUZ010000049.1:0-17605 GCA_963639545.1 Bacteroidaceae bacterium | reverse complement strand
GATTATTTGTTTATTCTATTTATTCCTCATTGCCCCAACAATCTCAATGCTTCTGTGGAGAGATAAGGCTTGATGTCTTTCAGCGCAACGCTGAAGCTGATGCTCCCCACTGCATAAGAAGCAATCTCATAGGGCTGGTATGTCATATGAATGCTATCCCGCTCAATCCACGCACTATGGGCGGGAAGCGGAATGATGCCGTCATCGGGAAGGATCAGATAGTCACTAAGGGTGGCGGCGGTTACCTGTTCCACACCACTAGCCTTTAAGCTGCGCAGAATATGCTCACGCAACAAGGGTTGCAGCGCTTTGAGATGCGCGGGGCTAACGATGCTGTCTATGGGCTTAAACGTCTGCCTACTGATGTTTACACAATAGGACGAGTAGGCGTGGTGGGCACCTCCGGGATAACTGTCATCAGAGATGCGATAGGTAACATAGCGTGACGTGACTGTGTCTAGACTGATTGTGGTCTGCGCGGACAACATAGGCAACTCATTCTTCTCCGTACGCGCATCATCCATCTCCTTTCGTAGCCCAGCGAGAAAGCGCATGACGCCGTTGCCATAATGACCCACTAGGGCAGCGCCATCGTCTATGCTTCCACCATAAAGGGGATACGCACGCTGCTGCGCCGCATCATCCGTATAGGTTAGCGGTAGATACAACGATGCCAGTTGGCCTGCGATAAAGCGCTTGACACCTAGGGCAAGACTATCGCTACCCGTCGGATAATCCACCCGGAGGCTACACTTGGCAGTGGTCGCATTTACCGAGTCATAAGCGATGGTGTCCACGGCGAGCGCTTGGGCATCAGTCTGAACAACGCTATCGGCATCTCGACTGACACATGGGCCAGTCGACTTGGTACCACATCCACTTACACACAATATGACTGCACCTGCAATGATGGGTGCACAGAATGCTATCTTCTTCATTTCTCTTTGCGATTATTCTTTTGTCTTTCCATCTCTTCCTCCGCCAGCAAGTCCGTACCCAGGTGGGTGATGCGTTCACGTTCAAGTCGTTCGCGAATCTCTTTGGGTTTGGTGGCATATACTATCATACGGATAGAGTCGTCATAGGTCACATAGTTCCACATCCAGTTGATCAGCACCATGAGCTTGTTACGTATGCCAAGGATGGAACGCAGATGCACCACTAGCCACAGCACCCAAGCCACAAACCCCTGTGTATGAAACCTACCTAGCTCCACCACTGCCTTGTTGCGTCCCACGGTTGCCATTGAACCGAGGTTCTTATAGCGGAACGGACGCAGATGGTCATCACCCTTGGCTATGCGTATCAGGTTGTGCGCAAGGTTCTGCGCCTGCTGGATAGCCACCTGAGCCAACTGCGGATGTCCGTTGGGGTAAGCCTCATCCGTGGTTTGTAGGCACTGGTCACCTATGGCAAAGACATCCTCCATGCCCTCCACCCTATTGTAAGCATCCACGAGGATGCGTGCACCACGTCCTAGGTGGTCGCCCTCCACACCCGTGATGGTGTTGGCTCTGACACCCGATACCCAGATGAACGTGCGTGTAGGGATGGAGGAGCCGTCCTTCATGATCACCTGATGATCCTTATAGTCGGTCACCATCTTTCCGAAGTGCATCTCCACACCCATACCTTCCAGAAACTCGCGTGCCTTCTCAGACGAGTCGGCCGACATACCAGCAAGCAACCTGTCACCCGCCTCGATGAGATGGATGTGCATGCGTGAGGCATCCATATCGGGATAGTCGTAAGGGATGACATAACGCTTCATCTGCGACAGCGCACCAGCTATCTCCACGCCTGTGGCGCCACCACCCACGATGACCACGTTGAGCAGCTCTTGCCGTTCCTCCTCAGTGGCACATGTCACGGCGCGTTCCAGATTGCTTAGCAACGTGTTGCGCAGCCCCATAGCCTCTGCCACCGTCTTCATAGGTATCGCCTCATCCGCAATATTGCGATTGCCGAAGAAGTTGGTCGTGGTACCAGCGGCAAAGACCAGGTAGTCATACTCCACCTTTCCTATTGAGGTCTGAATGATCTTCTTATCGGGGAACACCGCTCTGACCTCTGCCATACGGAAATAGAAGTCGCTGTGTTTACGAAAAATCTTTCTGAAGGGGAACGAGATGGCGCTTGGCTCTATACCAGCCGACGCCACTTGATAGATCAAAGGGGGAAACTGATGATAGTTGTTCCTATCGATGAGCAAGACCTGTAGGTCCGCTCCACGCAGCGCATTGGCCAGTCGGAGACCGCCAAAACCTCCGCCAACGATGATGACGCGCTTCTTTCCGTTTCTCTTGATGTTGATGCTCATATTGTAGTAATTTGGTCAGTTGATGCTAATGATTGATTGAGGCGCTCTTTGTGTAGCCAGCACCCCAGCTCATGGCTTTGGATGATGCCGATGGCTTGCAGATACGAGTAGACGATCGTAGTGCCTACCCACCTCATGCCGCACCGTTTCAGATCCTTAGAGATGGTATCAGACAGCGGCGAGGACGTTCGTTCCCACTCATAGATTGTGGCACCCTGCGTGAAGCTCCAGATGTATCTGTCGAACGAGCCCCACTCGGCTTGTATCCTCATAAATGCTTGGGCATTGGTGACGGCAGCTGCTATCTTCATACGATTGCGAATGATGCCCTCATCGTGCCTCAAGGCCTCTTGTCGGGCGTCGTCATACCGAGCCACCTTGACATAATCAAAGCCATCAAAGGCACGTCTGAAAGCCGCACGCTTGTTGAGCACGCACTCCCACGATAGCCCTGCCTGAAAGCTCTCAAGCACCAGCATCTCAAAGAGCGTGTGATCGTCATGCACCGCCCAGCCCCACTCCTTATCGTGGTAGCTCACATAGAGCGGGTTAGCTAGGTTGCACCAGTGGCAACGAGGTCTGCAGCTGATGCTATTCATGGTTGCCGCAGCTTCCTTGGTAGCTTTACTCATCGTCATCTTATAGTCCTTTTTGATGTAGGCAAAGGCCTATGCCCTCATCTTTCTTACGCAAAAGTAAGCATTCCTTTCTTAATAACCACACTCAAAGCACAACGAAAATGTGGTCGTACTTATTTTTTAGCATCCAGATCGCTACTCGACTACCTCATCATCTGACTTGTTTCACCTCCCAAGAGAGCTTTCTTCGGAATCAGAAATAAATTATTTTTCCAAGAAAATTAAATTATTTTTCATTGCCATACCGAAGCTATGAGAAGACAAAATGGCTAGAGGAAGCTGCTCAAACGGATTCTATGACGATGAGAACTAGGCTCAGCTTGGTCGTTGAAAGAGACACATTGTCTTAAACGTGAACACCTCCCATACACCGCACAAGGGCTCTCGAACCTGTGGCATCAAGCTATCAGAGGGATGATCTGCTGATCAGCGGGAAGCCATCTCACCGAACCTAGCTCCTGAGCTGATAGCCATCGGGCATCCTCATGCTCTAGCAACGTGGGCACGGCCGACTGCAACCGGCAGAGATAACACGCCATGGAGAGGTGAAACTGCGGATAGTTGTGTTCCACCGTGCACAGCTTCTCGTCCACGGAGATCTCTGCTGCCAGCTCTTCACGGATCTCTCGTTTCAAGGCTGCGGCTTCTTCTTCACCTTCTTCCACCTTTCCTCCAGGAAACTCCCACCAGTCTTTCCACTCACCATAACCTCGCTGGGTGGCTAAGTATCGGCCTGCGTCATCACGGATGATAGCTGCTACTACATGTATTGTTCTCATCTTGTTATACGGCATTAATGAATTGGGGCAGTATGGGTTGGTGCATACGCCAGTCGATGCTCATCGGTTTGTCATCACGGGAGGAGATATAATCGATGAGTCCGAAGCAATAGAACGGACAGGTGTTGCCAAATCCGTCGTGCTTATATTCGCGAACAAAGAGCAGAAACTTCTTCTTGTTCGTGGCTTGCTCCACAAAGCGGCGTCCTCTACCGCGGTGTGTGTCGGTGTTCTGCGACTTCCAATGAAACTGGTTTTCGCTCACCACATAGTCGTCATACATCGTTGAAGCGGAGAAATCCTTGTCCGACTTGTTGAGCGTGACAAAGAACAGTTCGGTGTTGAGCTCCTCTATGTTGAACACACCAGCCACACTGCCTTGCATCCTCTTGTCCGCGGTCTGCCGACCAAAGATGGCGAAGACCTCTTCACGGGTGTAGCAGCCATACTGTTCTAGGGCGATGGGCAGTCCTTCACCCACCGAGAAGGTTTTCATCTCAAGGTTGGCAAGGAGATAATCGGTCAGTTCCTTCAGCTCTTGGATGAACAGTGGGTAGCTCTTCAGATGGCCGAATGCTTCCTCTATATCGGCAAAGCCCACTCGGCTCACCTTATCTATATATAACGTATAGTAGAGCATCACGGCAAAGGTGCGTTCGCGCTCATCAGCAAAGGTCAGCGATGAGAGGTGCGTCAGGGTGTGCTGAACAAAGTGGAGGTAAGCCACGCTGTTGGCATGCACCAGGTTACCGATGCCCTTCTCAAAGCGTTTGGTGTATGAGTCGTCCTCATAGCTACACCAACCAGCCTCGCGCTTAAGGCTCGTCCAGCAGAGGTTGCCTTTGTAGACGATGCGGATGTCTTGTCCGTTGTTCTCGATAAACTCGCGGAGCGTGGGACAATGGTCATAGCTGCGTAGCTCTTGCACCAGTCGTCTCTTATTGTACACGGCAGCCTTGATATTGTCAAGGACATACTGTTGGGCCTTCTCCTCCATGTGGATGGTGCAACCATGAGGGAGCAGCGTGAATCCGTTCTTCACCTGATCCACCACACTCTTGTCCTTACGGACCATTAGGCTGCGGAAGCGACTGGTGAAATCATACTTCTTATTGAGTTGCGCCACAAAGTCGAACACGGTGAGGAGCTGTTTGCCGGGATACAGACGCAGACCACGACCCAGTTGTTGCAGAAAGACGGTGAGCGACTCTGTGGGACGAAGGAACAGCACCGTGTCTACGGAAGGGATATCCACACCCTCATTGAAGATGTCTACCACAAAGAGATAGTTTATCTCTCCCTTGGCTAGCTGCCGATTGAGCCGGTCACGCATGTCGCTGCGGTCAGCCGTGAGATAGTCGGCCTTCAAGCCATACGCCCTAAAGCTCTCAGCCATATACTGCGCATGGGCTTTGGTGGCGCAGAAGCCTAAGGCCTTGCAACGGGTTTCGTCAGGGAGATAGTATCTCAACCTATCGATGATCAGGCCTACACGCTCTCGGTTGCAGAGACGTTCGGTCAGACGGGTAGCCACATACTTGTTGCCTTGCATCAGTTCGTCATCCGTCAGATCGGTGTTATCGCTGATACAGAGATACTGGAAGGGGGTGAGCAAGCCTTCGTCTAGCGCCATCGGCAAGCGGATTTCGGCGCTTATCTGACCTGCAAAGTCGGGCAAGAGGCTCACGCCATCCATTCGCTCGGGGGTGGCGGTGAGGCCGATAAGGAGCTTTGGGGCAAAGTGGTTCAGTATGCCACGATAGCTGTCGGCCACAAGGTGATGGGCCTCATCGATGACGATATAGTCGTAATAATCGCTTGGGAGCAAGGCGAACACATCGTCATACTTAGCGTTAAACGTCTGCACGGATATGAACAGCTGGTCTATGCCACGATCGGGGCGATACTGCCCCACCCACACATCACCAAAGTTGGCATCCGCCATCACGCTGCGATAGGCGTTGCGAGCCTGAACGAGGATCTCTTGACGATGCGCCACAAACAACAAACGACACCGATGGGGATGCGCTTCGGCAAAGAGCCTATAGTCGAAGGCCGAGATGACGGTCTTACCCGTACCGGTAGCTGCTACGATAAGGTTGCGCAGGATACCATTCTGGCGCACCGCAGCGAGCCTATCCAATATCTGCTTCTGATGCGGAAGGACCGAATACTTGACTAGAGAACAGATGGACAGCCCCTTCGGTTGGCGTTCTTTCTGCAGTTCTTGGTACAGTTTTTCTAGTCCGCCAACACTGAAATCCTCAAAGTTGTGACTGTTCCAATAGAGGTTGAACGTAGCGAGGGCTGTCTTGATGATATGCGGATTCTCCACATTGGTCACACGGATGTTCCATTCCAAGCCATCTGTCTGGGCCGATTTGGATAGATTGGATGATCCGATATAAGCCGTACTGAAACCCGAATGGCGCTCGAAGATATACGATTTGGCGTGAAGGCGCTCTATCTGCGCATTGTAGGAGATGCGTATCTCGGTATTGGGCAGTTGGGCTAGACGTGCCACCGCCTTGGCTTCGGTCACACCACAATAGGTCGTGGTGATCACACGGAGCTTGTGATGGGGGGCAGCGCAGAAGCGTTTGAGGCGGTCATAGATGAGATTCAAGCCCGAGAGCTTCAGAAAGGAGACTATGAGATAGATGTTGTCCGCGCTCTCTATGTCGCGTTCTATCTCTGCATTCATCGGCACTTTGCTCTGTCCGCCGGTGAAGAGGTTGCTGACGCGGAATCCGGTCAAGGGGCGGATGGGTTCTTGGTGGGTGGCTTTCAGGCGGGCATCCTCTTGCTTTGAGACCACTGCGGAGAGCATCTGCCGTTCATCCACCACCTTGTCGTCGGTTGGTTCGCCTAGGAAATCGATCAGCCGATTGACAAACTGCACCCGCTCCGTGGCTGACAGATTCTCGTCAGAGAGCCTGTTGCTCACTATCTTGAGTACATGCTCAGCCAACATCGATGGCGATTCGGCAGCGTCGATCTCATCTTGCTTACACACCAGACCATCTGTGGAGGCTTGCTGCATGTCCATTTGCAGTTCTTCGGTTATCAGATTCTCGTATGCTCCTTCTCTTAGCTTCATATCTAAAACATGTTTGACCAATATAGAAACCAACAGACCACGACCCGTGCGCCACTCCCTCATCGGAAGCAACATCTCAGGTCGTGTTCTATAACACGGACAAAGATAATCATTTTCCCCAAAAGATCAATGGGGGAAAGCAGGATTTCTGGCGGTTACTGAAGCTTTTCTAGATAGAATGAAACGTGGCTCATTTCACCTTATTACATATATAAGGAAACCATCATTGATGTACAAGGAGTGCGTGAATGGTATATCAGAAGCCCTTTGCCGTCTCTTCCCACCTATCGTTCTAAGCCTCAACGATGACCAAACGGTCATTCTCCAAGGCTACGGGATGGGCGAACGAGGTGGTCTTACCATCGTGTACAGCCGACACATCGATGCCTCGACGAATCAGTTCGTCAAGGAGCGCAGCATCGTGGGCAGCACGCGCTGAGTTGAAGCCACGTCGTCCTACTTGGCTGTTAAATGATTCTACAAGTGATTGAAGGGATTTTGCAGCAAACTGCGCAGCAAAATCATTGTAAAGAGAATTGCTCATAATGACATTTATTTGAAGTTAATACTCATTCTTCCACATCGTATCTTTACCACCGTGGTTGCCTTACTCGGTTGGTGCAGGTTCTACTGCTCTTGATGTTTCTGGGGCAAAGATACAACAAAATCTGCAATATCGCCACTACATCGAGCGTTTTTCTTTTCCTTGACATGCACTTTTCTTCTCTTCACCTCGTATTTCCTATCCTTTCTTCTGGTGCTTTTGCGGCTGTTGCCACTGATTTGCGACATTTTCAGACGGCAACAAATTTTAGGTCTTGTTGCCACTGATTTGCAACAAATTTATTGTATCTTTGCCCATGAATTAAAACAAAGATATGTTTAAGCGAGAGATTTTCAGCAGGTTAGAGAATTGGAAGCAAGAGGCACACCATAAGCCACTTATTCTGAGGGGAGCAAGACAGGTTGGGAAGACAACAGTAGTCAATGAGTTTGGTCTGCTGTTTGACAACTATCTATACTTCAACCTTGAACGGAAGGAGCATGTCCGATTGTTTGAGATGGATATTCCCTTAGATGATTTGGTCAATATGTTGTTTGCTAGCTTGGGCAAGCAACAGAAGCAAGGCAGCACGCTCATTTTTATCGATGAGATACAAAATTCTCCCAAGACCATTGCGCTACTCCGATATTTCTATGAGCAACGTCCCGAACTTTATATCATAGCTGCGGGCAGCCTGTTGGAGAACATTATAGACGTCAAGGTGAGTTTCCCAGTAGGTAGAGTGCAGTATATGGCCTTGCGCCCCTGCTCTTTCTATGAGTTTCTGGGTGCTATCGACAAGGACAATCTTTTGACCATTCTCACGCAAAAAGCCGAATACTCCGTTGCGTTTCATGAACAACTGATGCATCTATTCAATCTGTATGCGATCATCGGAGGCATGCCCGAGGCTGTGCAGAGATATGCCGAAACTAGAGATATCATCGCTATTGAAGATGTTTACGAGACCTTGGTACAAGCTTATAAGGACGATTCGGAGAAATATAGCAAGGGTAACAAGCTGACTGACGTGGTACGCTTCATCCTGTCATACGGTTGGGCATTTGCGGGCGAAACCATTACGTTGGGCAACTTTGCTCATTCGGGATATAAGTCAAGGGAAGTGGGTGAGGCTTTTAGGCTGCTACAGAAGGCGATGTTGTTAGAATTGGTCTACCCGGTTTCCTCCTGTCAGTTGCCTATCATCCCCGAAACGCGACGCATGCCCAAGCTGATATGGTTTGATACCGGCCTGGTCAATTATCAAGCGGGCATCCGAAAAGAGATTATCGGTTCTACTGAAATGGTTGATAGCTGGCGTGGGCATATTGCAGAACAGATTACTGCCCAAGAGCTATTGGCAATGGAACATCGCGTGGGACAACATCGTGCTTTCTGGGCTAAGCCCAACAATGGTGCTGAAGTGGATTTTGTCTTTACGCATGAGGCTCGACTTTATCCTATAGAAGTGAAGAGCGGTACCAATTCGCACCTTCGTTCGCTTCAGGTTTTTATGGATAATACGGATGTGGACGTTGCTATTCGCGTGTGGTCAAAGGAATATTCTGTGAATATAGTCACCACTCCCAAAGGCAAAACGTTCCGATTGATTAACCTTCCCTTTTACTTAATAGGACGATTACACCAAATACTGGAAGAGGTCGGAGGAGGTTCTCTCCACTAAGACCATCCACGTTAGCGTTGGCTTTTATCTTTATGGGAAGTCAGTTTCTCTAGATTTAATCTCCATCTTCCCTCCCAATCTCAACCGCAATGGAGATACTTACTAGTCGATTTTTGCTTAAACACCCATCATTTTATAGAATAATAGTTTCTCTTTGTATAGCAGCATGAACCTCAAAACTATCGGTAGCAAGATTGTAGGCAACCCCACGATGACCGAAGGAACGGTCTTTTCGATGCTCATTATCTGTTGCATCTCCCACTTTCTGAACGATATGATCCAGTCGATTATCCCTGCCATTTACCCAATAGTAAAGGATAAGTTTGGCTTTACGTTCGCTCAGATAGGCATCATCACGTTTGTTTTTCAGATGACATCGTCCATCTTACAACCTTTCACGGGTCTATATGCCGACAAGCATCCACGCCCCTATGCGCTGTCGGTAGGCATGTGCTTCACGTTGGCGGGCTTGTTGTTATTGGCTTTTGCCAACAACTTCTTGCTGATACTAGTGGCGGTGAGCATTGTAGGACTAGGTTCGTCGGTGTTCCACCCCACCGCCTCTAGAGTGGCACAGATGGCATCGGGTGGCAGAAAGAGCCTTGCGCAATCGATCTTCCAAGTGGGAGGCAACGGCGGACAAGCCGTTGGACCGCTCTTGGCAGCCCTCATCGTGTTGCCCTTCGGCCAGTGGGCCATCTCATGGTTTGCCATTGCAGCCTTAGCAGCATCCCTTATCATGCTCCGTCTAGGCAAATGGTACAAGCTTAGGATGCGTTACGTCACCACGCATCCGCAACCCCAACCGCTTCTCAACGACCATATCTCTCGCCGCGCCAAGTACATGGCCCTGCTGATACTGGTGCTACTGATGTTCTCCAAATACTTCTATACGGCTTGCATCACGAGCTACTTCACGTTCTTCTTGATCGATAAGTTTGGCATGAGCGTACAGTCGTCCCAATTATGCCTCTTCGTTTTCCTTGCCGCCTTTGCCATCGGAACGGTTGCCGGCGGTCTCTTTGGAGACCGATTTGGGCGCAAATATGTCATTTGGTTTTCCATATTGGGTGCTGCGCCGTTTGCTATGCTGATGCCATACATGAACTTACCGCTTACGCTAGCTTGTGCTTTCCTTGCTGGACTGGTCATTGCGTCGGCTTTCTCGTCCATCGTGGTATACGCCACGGACCTCATGCCGGACAAGACGGGAATGATATCGGGTGTATTCTTCGGCTTGATGTTTGGTTTGGGAGGCTTGGGCTCGGCTTTCTTCGGATGGCTTGCAGACAAGACCAGCATAGAGTATATCTTCCAGGTGAGTGCATTCTTGCCGCTTCTAGGAGTCATCGCCGTGTTCTTACCTAACACGCAGAAGACAGGGAAGAGCCTATAAGATAAGGAGGTAGAAATGAAAGAGCAACCTCGGCACACCATCTGTGTCCAATATTATGACTCGCCTTGCGGCAGAATCGTCTTGGCTTCAGTGGACGAAACGCTTTGTCTCTGCGACTGGGACGATATGCCGTGTGCCGTGAAGAACAAGCGCCGGTTGGCACAGAAGCTCAAGGCTACGTTCCATGAACAGCCTTCTGAAGTCATCAGCCGCACGAAGGAGGAGCTCGATGCGTACTTCTCTGGCAAGCGCCAAGCATTCGACATACCCCTCCGCCCTATCGGCACCGACTTTCAAAGGCGCGTTTGGGATGCCTTGCTCGACATCCCCTTTGGCCAAACACGCACCTACAAGGACATCGCCTTACAGGTGGGCAACGTCAAGGGGGTGAGAGCTGTAGCTCAGGCGATAGGCGCCAATGGTATCAGCATCCTCATTCCGTGCCACCGCGTCGTCGGTTCAGACCATTCATTGACAGGATTTGCTGGTGGATTGGATGCCAAGCGGATATTGCTTGAGCTTGAGAGAAATTCATCAAAGGCTATTTATAAAACCCACCTATAGCGTTAACTAAAGTTGCAAGGCTAATAGTCCAATGAAGCGAACAATTCCTCTACAGAGTAGACAGATAAGGAAGAAGCCTTGAAATCCTTTTTATTTCGAGTAACGATACAGTCGGCATAGGCATTCAATGCACTTTGGTGTTGGATTGAATCCTCATATACCCTCATAGCTTGTACTTCGTTTCGATGAGCGCCTCTATTCCTTTTTCATCCACAGGGACAGGCTTACCTCCCTTTGCGGCAAGCGTTTTGACGTAGCTTACCACTTCTTTAAACTCCAAACCATCTGTTGCGTTCTGCGTAGGTTGTAGCTTTTACAGAAACAGCATAACTGCTTTTTCGATTGTATCAGTAACGCTTGTGTTATGCAACTTGGCATATTGCTCTGCGCCTTTGTATATCTCGCTATTAATGGATGCTTCGTTCATCATTGTCCTCCTGCTTTAATAATAAACTCTATGCGTTGCAAAGATATGCTTTTTATAACTAATCTCCAAACGTATGAACGATTAAAACCATCTATAACTTTCACTCGTCGCCCTATCCTACCACGCTGAAGGCAGATTACAACCTAACAAGAACGGCAGCAAGACGAGAGAATACGATTCTCTGCTTGCTGCCGTTGGCATTTATCCCCGAAGGGCTTTAGACCCGAAAGGGTTTAGGGCGTTGGACGCGATGTTAGATGCTGTCACACTCCCATTCATCTTCCCATTCGTCCTCTTCTTTCTTTTTAGGTTCGAAACGTCTGCTGCGAGCACCTGACGCACCCGACTGACCGGATGGAGTGAGGTTGCCTTCGCTTCCATCACGGGAGAGCGAACCAGCCAAGAGGGTTGAAGCCTCAGCGTGCAACATCTGAATATCGGGATTGATATACTTTTTCATTGTTCTTATCCTTTCTTTATTTTACAATCAGTTTCTTTCCGTTTACGATGTAGATGCCTTTCTGCAACGTGCTGGCATCTGTGCCGAGGTACTGTCCATTGAGGTTGTACACCTTACCGTTGCTCTGCATTGCGTCCGTGTGGAGGCCAGAGATAGCGGTCGTTTCGCCGTCGATGTTGATTGCCATCTTAGATGCTGCACCTTCAGGAACAACAAAGTAGCCACGCAAAGCCTTGATCTTGCAGTCGGTCTCGGTAGGTACGTAGAACTTGTTGTTATCGCCAAGGAAGAGATTGGTGCCGTCGGTGGTAAGCGTTGTCTCAGATACTGCACCTACAAACTTGTAGCCATCGCTGCCATCGGTCACATTGTCGCCTTCGAGAACCATCTCTACATCCTCAAATACGGGGCTCGTGATGTCTACAGAAGGTTTCACGAGGTAAGCGTGATAAGCCTTGAGCGAAGTGGTGGTTTCAAAGTTCATCGTGGTGCCCGTCATTGATTGGTACTGGCGCACCTCTGCATCCTTGAGCGGAGTAGCCGTAACGTCATCCACATCAAACGGCAGACAGAGGGTGTACCAAGCGCCATCAGCAGTGAGTGTGCGGCTTACGGTTACGTTGGCATAAGCGTTTTCGTTCTCAAGAATCACAAGATCGTTGTCCGTCTCGGTCAAAGTGAGTGCTGGGAGGTCCACTTTCTTGTAGGTCACCGTTAGGGTCTCAACATACTTGTTGGTTCCTGTGTAAACGATATCTAGGCTCTTGACGCTACCCGTCCAGCTGGTGTTAGCGTCAGCATCACCGATGGTGTAATTATAACTTGCTTTGGTTCCGGCGAACACCACAGAGGTGATACGATATCCAGCAGGCACTGAAAGAGTATGCGTGTTACCTTTATATACTCTCAGACCATCTTCAAAGAAGCGTGTTCCCATTCCTAACTGGATGGTATTGGTCAGCGTCACATCGCCTTCGGTCAGCGTAGCACCTTCTAGCACATCACCTTTGCCTTTTCCTGAAGCATCAGAACCACTAGAAACACCATATCCATACTTGCTTGGATTCATAAAGTCGAATGTAGCAACGAGCTTGTTAGGATCAGTAACGGTGAGCGTATATGAGGCTGTAACGTCAGCGTAGGTATCATCGCCAGCATAGCTTGCCGTGATGGTGGTGGCGCCTTCAGCTACCAAGGTCACTGTGCCGTCTTCAGCAACGGTAGCCACGGTAGGTTCAGAGCTGGTGTAGGTGATGGTCTTACCGCTAAGGATGTCCTCATCACCGTCTTTGAGGGAGAGTGTGGGAGCGGTGAATGTCTCGCCGAGCGTAGCTGCGACCTCGGTCTCCGACCATGTCATGGTGGGGTTTACCTTTCCGTAAACGATACGGTAAGATGCATCTGCAGCAGCCTTATGGGTAGCATCACCCGCATAGCTTACCGTGATAACGGTGGTGCCAATGCCTACAAAGGTGATAGCGCCGTCTTCAGCAACAGTAGCCACATCGGTGTTAGAGCTAGCGTAGGTGACCTGAGCGTCAGCCACGGTCTCGTTGTTAGCATCCGTTACGGTCACTGTAGGTGCTTGGAATAGGCTCTCCTTGCCTTTAACCACGGTATATTCGGTGGTAGCAGGGTCCAGGGTGATGGTGGTTGCCACTACCGATGAGTTGATGGTCACATCGCTCTTTCTCCATACGCAGAGTTCCTTTACCTTATTATATGTACAAGGATAGCCCTCTACATCCACATTGTCATCAGCTGCAAGAGTCCATGTGGTGAGCTTTGCCTTATCATAGAGCGTGATGGAAGCGTCACCTTGGGTAATGGTAGTCTGATTATTGTTCATGGTTTGGGTAACGGTAGCACCTTCTACCTTCACACGCATGTTCTCATACTTGTCCATATCTGCAGTGAGCTCAGCTAGAGTAACGGTGGTTGGGGTAAATGCAGCATCGTGCTCAATGGTTGCATCGGCGTCCAGCACCCAGTTGTTCACCTGCGTCTGACCTTGGTTCTTGTGCGCCTTGAGGGTGACAAGGCCATTGATCTTATCGTTCACTTCAAGCGATGAGGCGCCCGTAGCTGAGCTATATAGACCGCCCGTAGCATCTTGGATGTACATATTGTTGCCAGACTTGTAGGTCACGATGGCATCGGTGAGCTTCAGTGTGTAGTCCTTAGCGCCCGATGAGCTGGTTCCGGTGATGAGGGGTTTCAGCGTAGCGATATCTGTTATCACCTGTTTCACGCTGATGGTGTAGCTGGCAGAGGACGAGAGATAGGTCTCATCGGCTGAACCATCAAAGGTCGCAGTGATGGTTGCAGTACCTGCCGAGCCGTTAAGCGTAAGCGCACCCGTGGTTTCATCAAAAGAGGTGAAGATATCGTCACCGCTCTTTGCGTAGGTGATGGTCTTACCTGTAAGCTCCTCATCATTTGCCGTGAGCGTTGCGGTCTGTCCGCTGAAGGTTGTCAGATCGTCATCGATGGTTGAGAAGGTGACAGATGATTGGGGAAAGGCAAGTGTAGTCGCCGTCTTTGAAGAAGAAGAGCCATCAGAATATTTATAATAAGCAATGCTTGTTGACTTAATATTAGTACCAATCGATGTATAACATCTCCAGTCTTTAGAACTATAAACTCCGACATATCGCTTCTGTCCCGTATTGTACAGTCCGGAATAATTCCCTGACGCATAAGCAGTAAAGGTCTTATCCGAACCTGTACCAACCTTAACGCCATCATTTTTATTTGTACAATACAACCACGTTGTCGTGCTTCCATCGGGGTAGAATATATAGGAGCCATTATCATTTGCCACGTTCCATTTCAGGTTGTCAGTCACGCTGCTTGTAACAGTGGCATTGTCGTCTGACAAAGTAACTTTGCTTGCCGATGGCGACGATGTTCCATTGTTATTGGTCATCGCCGTTTTGGAATTCAAATCGACAATAAGAAAAACATCAGTTGAGGTTAAATCGGCCAATTCGGTCTTTTCCCAACTTTGTGCATACCCACCCATGCACCACATCATGGCGACGAGGAGGGTAAAGATTGATTGTAAATAATGTTTCATATAAATGTTGTTGATATTAGTTCGGTTCAGAGATAGCGCTGCACGATAGAGAGCTTTCGCTACCGCCATGCGTCACCCACATCGGTATAGAGATGCTGTGCAAAAGTAACTCAGCGAGATTACAATTGGGTTTCAGCACAATTAATTTCATAAGAAACGAGGAAATAGCGTAACTTTTTCGTACAAAACAAATTCGTCGACAAAGTTACACTATTTATATTCAGCATCAAAGCAAATCTCTAAAAAATAAGATGAAACAACAACATTTTACCCCAAATAGGCTATTAGAACGTGTAATAACTATAATTGCTTGCATTACAAGCCTTTCTAATAGCCCATTTGGGGTAGAGATGACCAAGCGGAGCGTTCCGCTTACTTATGACTGAGATAGTATTTCACGCCGCGCTTGACGTTCTCCTTTACAGCTTTGCTAGAGAATGTAGCGCCCGTAGCACCATCCACGTTGGCTTTAGCGGCCTTGGAAGCCTTCATTCCGTTCCACTTATTGAGCAGATTCTGCTTCACTTTGGCAAAGAAGCCGGGCGTCTCCTGGTTGGCCAGCGCCTCCACCTTCACCACCTTGTCGGCTTTGACGTACACGCGTAGCGGTGTAGCACCCTTAAACCCCTTCACGTCCTGAGCCAGCGACGCGGTGTTGATCACATAGGTGCCATCGCTTTGATGGGTCATCACGCCAGCATTATGTGGGTTGCCTCCTTGCGCAATGATTTGTGCGGTGATACCCGCAGTGAGTATCAGCGCCAAGGCTAATGTTCGTTTCTTGTTCATATCGTTATCGTAAATGTTGTTCTGCAGCAGATCTTCGTAGGCATAGGTTTCAGTTGCTATGCCCGTGCAAAGGTAATAAAACCACCGTTCTTACCCAAACGATTACTCGTTTTTATAAAGGAAATAGTCCTATCCATAAAAGACAGAAGATGATGCAGTGGCCATTCATAGGCATTTGCATCATCTTCGGTATAGAACAGACGGCTATGAGATAGCCTTCATGCGCTCATAAAGACTTCTCATGACCGAGAAACACATGGTTTCTTAAACAAGGCTGTCTGTTTCTAGTTTTTCATCTTCTATTCTGATAACATAATATCGTCTCTCTTTGAGGCTGGTTCGATTACTTGGTAACCAATATATTGATGACACCAGTCACCTTATTCTTATCGGTAACCGTCAGCGTGGTGCTACCAGCCTTTACACCCTTAATAGTGATTGCTGCGTCATTAACGGTTGCGGTAGCTATCGTTTCATCCTTCACAGCCACGGTATAAGGTGCTGTACCCGACTTTACGGTGATGCTACCTTCCTTACCTACGCTAACAGATAGTGTGGTCTTGTCAAATGACAACATCTCTTTTACGGTCACAGCGATAGTAGCGGTCTTGCTCTTAGCATCGGTTACTACCACATTAGCAGCACCAGCTTTCACACCTTTGATGGTCAATGTGGTCTTATTAACGGCTACTGTAGCGATTGTACTGTCGCTCGACTTTGCCGTCAGAGGCGTTGTGCAGTTGGCTACTGATACCGTGCTTGAATCAGCTACACCTACTTCAACCTTTGTCGCGCTCAAAGCCATGCTGCTATTGCTTTTGTTATCATCGTCATCGTCACTGCATGAAACAAATGCCACTGCACTAAGGCAAACTACAGCCATTGCCATTGTCTTAAGAATTGTCTTGATTTCCATTTTGATCTTTTTTGTTTTACTCTTTACTGTTTTGCCGACTCGCTTCCGAAGAAAGGTCGCGCGCTATCCCTTCTCTTTGCTCGTCTGACTAATAAATGCCCCAAAAGCAGAAAACTTGCCTCGCTCTAATCTTAAAATACGTTAACGGCCGCAATCTCAAAGACACGCTCCCAGCACATAACCGATTGTATATGAGCTATCAAGACGAGCTCTACAAGAACGGAAAATAAATTGATTCCTGATGAAAAATAAATTGATTTTCTGAAAGAATTAATTTATTTTTCCTTCCTAGAACGCCTATCCATATAGCTAAAAGAGCCCACCAAGCACCTTCAAAGCATCCGTTTCGCAGGACAGTCTGCCCTCTGCGCAGATACGCCCCTACCCCTTTGTGCTTACCCAGAAAATCCGTTGATTCTTACAGCGAGCCACGAAAGATATCGACCAAATGTACATATTTCGTCATTTTCGGCACCATTTTCTTCGTTCTTTCGAAGAATTTATCCTATCTTTGCGATTGGATTATTTGGCGAAAGGTATCTATATACTTGTAACCGAAGCTTCCATGCCTCAGCTCGCGCCGAGCCTTTAGCTGGTCATAGGGCCACAACAAGGAGACCAGGGTGGGTACGAGGCACGACATAATAAAGGCGTTTACTTGACGCTCTGTTCATGACTATCTGAAACTTCGCAACTTTCATTATCCTGTCACGAACTCAGCAACGGTAGATGGCTACGGGTGTGATTGTGTCACAACCAGTGGAGTATTGTACCTATAACCCATAGGTAGAACTACTCCATGTGGTGACTGCTATCATATCGGCGTGGGCTCTAACGTTGTCTGTTCAACAGGATAAGGCAATGCGAAGGCCTCAGATAGTGGAACGGACGGCGAGCAGTTCCCACGCT